>CANQEC010000074.1 GCA_947594335.1 uncultured Lachnospiraceae bacterium | reverse complement strand
CCCCTGGTTTCCTCCCCGTAAAAAAGCCTTCTGTCGGCAGCCGTCTGAACCAGCAGCAAAATCAGAAGAATAAATGCGGCTGCCCCAAGGAAAAAACACTGGCGGCGCAGCCTGTGCTGCCGCTCCTCCTCCCTTATTCTGCGCCTGTGTTCCGACAGGGAGATCTGATCGCCGCCATTTTCGGCACGCCTGTCCTCATTTTTCCGAAATTTTCCTCTTGTCTGACTCATTTCATTCTCCCTGTATCTGTCCTGCCGGAAATATGTTTTATCTTTTTCGGACCACTCCCCGGCCGGATTTATCTGACCTGCGCAGTGCCGGCTTTGTGTCCTGCATCCGCCTTCATACGGAATCTGAATTGATTCCATGATCCTTCTCTGTATCTCCTCACGCTCCCCGATCGTGCGTTCCGCTGAAATTCTCCTCATTAAAAAATCCTCCCTTCAGCATTTGCTGAAGAAAGGATAATAAAAGAATGTATCAGAATCTGCTCAAATTTGTATCAAAATTGTATCTTTATTACTAAATTAACTGTCTTTTTCAATTATAAATCCATCCGCGTCCGGCAATGCCGGCACAGATTTATCCTCCGTCCTCCGCTGCTTCCTCCTGCGCCTGGGTATTCCCGAATACCTTATCAAGCAGCCGGTCCCTTTCCTCAGGAGTCAGGGAAAATGGATCAACGCCATAAATACTGTATATTTTCAGCAGTTCCCTGTCCTGCTCTGTCAAACTGAACGGATCAATCCCGTAGCCTTCCACGAGCGCCCTCTCTTTTTCTGTCAGACCGAGAAGCGGATCGCTCGCTCCATCATATTTCTCCAGCATCTCTTCCCGGACCTTTTCGCCGTACGCCGCACCGCTTATTTCCTCCTCTGCAGCCGCGATCTCTGTCTCCGGCTGAAACATCAGATCCGCTCTCCCATGCTCGATTACCATCGTATTCCATTCACTTATCCATGCGAAATAATTATATGGGCCCATATTAAGCCCCATGTACATATTGATCACGGAATACACAAGCTCCGCCCATCTGTCCGTTCCGAACATGGTCTGCACGCCTGTACTGCCATCGCTTCCAAACAGCGACCGGTAAGCGGCCGCGTCAAAGTCCTCATACCGCAGCGTCACACGCTGAAAAATCCCGACCGGATCGGTCATCTCAATCTCCTGTACATCCGCGCCGCACACAGAGGCATAATCATACCAGGAAGAATCCCGGGCCATATCCAGCGAATACGTGCCGTCGTCAAACCTCCGGTACATCTCGTCCTCCGACTCCATTCCGGCAACCTGAATGACAAACTCCAGCAGTTCTGCGCTTGCGATTCCCGCATAATACAGAAAATCATTGCTCTGATCCAGTATTGCTATCTCGATATTGCCCTCCCCCCAGTCGCTTGCCCAGGCCAGCATTTTTACAGGGATAACGCCGTCGTCGATCTTCACATAGGCGTCCAGCCTGAGAGACCAGATATCGTCGGACATTTCTTCCGTGTAAAACGGGTGATCCGGAATAAGATGGTCCTCATACCACTCCAGTAATTTTTCATTGAGAAGCTTCCGGGTCTGCTGATCATTCTGGGAGACGCCCGTCAGATCGTACATTACGCTGTAGCTGAACTCCTCCGAGTCTCCCAGCATCGCAAGCTTTGTCCCAATGTCCAGCGCCTCCATATCGAAAAAGCGGATCTCCTCCCTCTTTTCCAGGACAACCTGCTCCATGGCCTCCTCTTCCCGCCATCCGGAATACCAGCCCGGCAGAAACAGCGCAAGCACCACTGTGAAAACAAGAGCCGTGATCCCGGCCGCGTACTTCAGACGCGTTCCCCACTTCCCCTTTTTTTCCTCCTCATCCTGATATCTGCTCCCGTTCGCCATACCGCCTGTTCCTCCTGCCGCGTTTCCCCTGCCGTTTCCCGGTGTCTTTTGCGTCCCGGTTCGCTTTTTTGTCCGGAACCTGCCTCAGATTTGTCTTCCTCATTCAGCGTCGTCCTTCGCTCCGCCCCGAAAAAGACGGATCAGCGCCATGGCGCCGGACATAGTCTTCAGCCTGGAAATCGCCCCCCCCAGTTTTCTGTCTTTGTTCCGCCCTGCGGGGTCTTCTGCGCACGCGCTCCTTTGCCGAAGGTGCGCCAAGCAGCACTACGACACGCATGCCTTTTCCCGGCTCGCTCGTCATCTGCCAGCTTCCCTGATGCAGCTCCAGTATCTTTTTGCACAGGGCAAGCCCGAGTCCTGCACCGCCTTCTTTCCGTGATCTGGACTTATCCACCATATAGAACGCTTCCGTGATTCGGTTCAGCTCCTCAGGCGGAATTCCCTTGCCCTCATCCTCCACCGTGATCGAGTAGCCGCCGCCCGCCATCGACCGGCCTGTCAGCCAGATCCGTCCTCCGTCGAACGATGCCTTGCGCGCATTGTCGAGCAGATTGATCAGCAGGGAGGAAAGCAGAACCCGGTCCCCGAGAATAAAACCGTCGTCCTGCTCCACAAAAAGCGACAGATGCTTCTCCAGAAGCGCTGTCTCAACGGTTTTCGCCGCTTCTTCAAACAGTTCCCTCACGGACACATTGCGGTAAACCATCTGATACTGATCCGCCATCGCCATTTCCAGCAGCTTGTAGGAGAGAGACTGCAGACGCTTTCCCTGCCGGTAAATGTAATCGGCGCACATGTCGGACTCCTCTTTCGTCAGATCCATCGACCGCATCGTCTCCGCGTAGCCGATGATCGAGGTCAGCGGCGTCTTGAGCTCATGTGCGAACGCGGAGGTAAATTCCTCCTGCCGGCGCACATCATTCTGAAGCTGCTCCATCTGCCGGTTCATGACATTGGCCATCCAGTTAAAATCGTCCGCCAGCCTTCCGATCTCGTCGTCGCTTTTGATCGATACCCGCGTGTCATACCGCCCCATCGCGAATCTCCTGGTCGCCGAGGAGAGCTTCTGCGTGTTTCTCATGACCAGCAGCAGAGCCAGCAGCGTGAACAGGCCCGCGAAAAACGCCACGAGCAGCATACCCGCCTGATAGCTGCCGTAGATATCGTCGCGGTCCTCAAAAACGGAAGAAACGTTGCGCAGCGTCTCGATCCAGACGCCGGAGCTGCTCTTTGCGAGCACCGCCACATAATATTTCCCGTCCTGCCGCACGATCTGACGCCCCACATTGTACGCTGTTTCGTCGGGAGAGTCTGACGTCTGCGAAACGGAACCGGCGGATTCCGGAAGCGCCTCCCCTGCGCCGCTGACTTCTCCGGCGGACGAATCTGCCCTCGTATTTTCAGAATCCCCTCCCGCCGCCTGCACATCCTCCGATGCCGCGTCCGGCTCCAGCTCCTCCCAGATCCGGTGCGGAACCATAAGCTCGTTGTCCTGATACAGCACCTTTCTCGTGTCGTCATAGACCCGCGCGCATCCAAGCTCGCTGTCCACCGCCTGGTGAAACGGCTCGACAACCGCGCGCGCGGACGTTTTCTCCCTCTGCCCGGCGGACATTCCGTTCATCGCCAGCTCATAGGAGGTCTGGAACATCTCATTTTCCATCAGGCAGCTCTCAATCTCCCTCGTCAGATTGCTCTGAAAGCTCTTCTGCACGATCCAGGTTCCGAATATCGTCAGGAACAAAACAAACAGCGGGGTCGTGATAAAAAATATTTTCCAGGACAATTTCATGACAATACAGCCCCCTTTGCGTCCGTTCCTGATATCCGTATCTTCTGCAGTTTCACACACCTTTTCTACACGGCGAACCGGTAGCCCACCTTGTAGATTGCCGTAATATGGTCTTCGAGTCCCAGCTTTTTCTTCAGCCGCTGAACATGCAGATCCACGGTCCGCCCTGTTCCGCTGTACTCGCCGCCCCAGACATTCTCATAGATCGTCTCGCGGTACAGCGCACGGTTTTTGTTGCGCACAAACATGAGAAGCAGATCAAATTCCTTCGTCGTAAGATCCACCTCGCGTCCGTCCTGCCTGACTGTTCTTGAATCCGTATCAATCTCAATGTTCAGGATTCTGATCTTCCGTTCCGTCTTGTGATACCGCCGCAGCACGGTCTCAACGCGGGCGAGCAGCTCCGCGATCTCAAACGGCTTCGCGATATAGTCCTCCGCCCCGAGCTTTAAACCTTTCACCTTCTGATCCGTCTCCCCCATCGCGGTCAGGAAGATGACCGGCACATCGACCGTCTTCGCGTACTCCAGGACCTCATACCCGTTCAGCTTCGGCAGCATGATATCGAGCAGGATCAGATCAAACGGCCGCTCGGAGATCGCGTCGGCCGCCTCCTCCCCGTCAGAGGCAATCTCGCACTGGTATCCGGATTTTGCCAGATTCATGCGGATCAGGTTCGCGATCGCCTCCTCATCCTCCACAATCAGTATTTTTATCATCGTTTTGTTCTCCCTGCAAACACCGCGACGCTGCGCGGCCCCATCCCATATTCCGTAATCGCCGGGGAAGTATCTTTCCTGTTCCCCTCATATCCGGACTCCGGATCGTACAGCGCGTCGCAGACCGCCTGCTCCCTGAAGGTATCCACACACAGACGCCATTTCAGCCTGCGCGGGAGCTGCGGAAGGCGGATGCGCGTCTCTTCCCAGTGCACATTCACCGCGAGATAAACGTAATCCTCCTGATTTTTCTCCTTCAGCCAGCCCGCGAACATGACGCCGAGATACCTGGAGGAAGCCGTGATCTGCTGATCCCACGGCTGGCTGGAATGAAGGCTGATCGACGGGTATCCGTTCGAGAGCGGGAAGGCGCTCCCGCTGATGCAGGGATGTTCTTTCCTGAACCGGATCATATACCGGAAAAACCGGTGCAGATCGCGGTATTTTTCAAGATTGCTCCAGTCCAGCCAGGAAATCTCATTATCCTGGCAGTACGGATTGTTGTTCCCGAACTGCGTATTCCCGAACTCATCCCCCGCGAGGAACATCGGCGTCCCCCGGCTGCAGAACAGCACCGCGCAGGCATTCTTCATCAGCCTGCCGCGCAGGCGCAGCACTTCCTCATCCTGCGTATCCCCCTCGGCCCCGCAGTTCCAGCTTCTGTTGTCGTTGGCTCCGTCCGTATTGTTCCAGCCGTTGGCCTCGTTGTGCTTTTCATTGTAGGAATACAGGTCGCGCAGCGTGAACCCGTCGTGACAGGTCAGAAAATTGATCGAGGAATTATAGCCTCTGTACTGTCCCGTGTAGAGATCCGGGGAACCGCAGATGCGCTTCGCCGCCTCCGGAGCGATCCAGTAATCGCCTTTTAAAAAGCTGCGCAGATCATCACGGTACTTTCCGTTCCACTCAGCCCAGCGGTTCCATGCCGGAAAACTCCCGACCTGATAAAGTCCGCCCGCGTCCCACGCCTCGGCGATCAGCTTGACATCCGCCAGCAGCGGGTCAGAAGCAAGGTTTCTTAAAAGAGGCGGCTGGTTCATCGGCGTTCCGTCCTCGTTTCGCCCGAGAATGCTCGCAAGGTCGAAGCGGAAACCGTCCACGCGGTAATTGATCGTCCAGTAGCGCAGGCTTTCCAGGATCATCTGCTGCACGATCGGATGATTGCAGTTCAGCGTGTTCCCGCAGCCGCTGAAGTTATAGTAATGTCCGTCCGGCGTCAGCATATAATAAACGTTGTTGTCAAAACCCTTGAAGGAGAAAAACGGGCCGTATTCATTTCCTTCCGCTGTGTGATTGAACACAACATCCAGAATGACTTCGATTCCGGCCGCGTGCAGATCGCGCACCAGGGCTTTCAGTTCATCTCCCTCACGGTTATACTCCGTGCCGGAGGCATAGCTGCTGTTCGGCGCGAAAAAGCCTACCGGATTGTAGCCCCAGTAATCGAGCAGCGTCCGTCCGCCGATCTCGCGCTTCCCCATCATCTCGTCAAACTCAAAGACCGGCATCAGCTCAACTGCCGTGATCCCCAGATCTTTCAGATAAGGAATCTTTTCGCGCAGTCCGTCGAAGGTTCCCGGGCAGCGGACGCCGGATGATTCATGCTTCGTAAAGCCGCGGACATGCAGCTCGTAGATGATCATATCGTGCATATTCTTAAGCGGACGCGCGGACGCACCCCAGTCAAAACTGTTCCGCACCACGCGCGCGCGATACCCTCCGACATTCGGATTGCTTCCCCAGTCCTGCTGGCCGCTGACCGCGCGCGCATACGGATCGAGCAGCGTCTTTGTGCGGTCAAACAGCAGTCCTTCTTCCGGATGGTTCGGTCCGTCAAGGCGGTACGCGTACTCAAATTCCTCGACGTCCAGGCCAAAGACGATCATCGAGTAAACTCCGCCGATCCGGTAATTTTCCGGAAACGGCAGCACGGCCGACGGCTCGGCGTCCCCCCGTCTGTACAGCAGAAGCTCGCAGCTTGTGGCATTCTGTGAATGGACCGTAAAGCTGACTCCGCCCGGAAGCAGGTATGCCCCGTTGATTTCATAGTATCCCGGCCGTACGTCGTATCCAGCGATCCGATCGACCGGAGGAAGATGATACTTTCTTTTTTCCATCTGATCTGCCCCCCTGTATTTAATTCCCCTGCGACCCGTACCGGTACATATGCAGCTCATGCATCGCTCTTGTCGCGCAGATATATTCGGCCTGCCGGTGAAGCGGCCTCCCGCTCATCTTCCGGTCCATGACCGCGAATACCTGGTCAAATTCCAGTCCTTTCGCGAGATAAAACGTTGTGACCGTCAGCCCCTTCCTGAACCGGCTGCTGTTTTTGTCGATATAAGTCAGCGGCATTTTCCGGGCCTTCTCCTGTTCCCCGGAAAAATCCTCCGCAGCCTCTTCCATCCGCTCCTTCAGCCATGCGTAAGCCGCTTTCGCTTCCGCCTCTGTCGTGACAAGCACCGCGGACGTCTCATAATGATCTTCGGGATTTTCACGGTATTTCTTCAGCAGCTCCCCGAGCGCTTCCTCCATGCCGGGAAATTCCCGCTCTTCCACTTCTTTTCCATGGCGCTCAAACAACTCCATGTTCTCCGCCTGACTGATTCTGCACGCGTACCGCGCGATCTCCATCGTATTTCTGTAGCTTTTATTCATCTCAATCCGGCGGATCTGTTTCCCGAATATCTTCGGGAGAAATTTCATCACATCCGCCTGCTCTGTATCCATCGTCTGCGCCTTGTCCCCGAGTATTGTCATCCTGCACGAAAAAAGCTGTTCCAGGATCAGATACTGCAGATAAGAGTAATCCTGCATCTCATCGATCACCAGATGACGGATCTGTTTATGCTGCCCGCTGTGTGTATACAGAAGATATTTCAGACAGAGCATCGGATAAACGTCCTCATACGCGAGATACCGCTTTTCGTACTTCACGCGCGGAAGCGGAGTATAGCCGTACTCCTCAAGAAAGCTGCTGTACAGCACATACAGGTCGGTCGTCCGGTACATCCGGAAAAAACGCTCCCGGATCTTTTCCAGGTCTTCCTCGTCAAAATCCTTATTCACCAGCGTTTCATATTCATCCACAAAGTAATCCATAACCGCCTGCATTCTTGAAAGCAGCGGCACATCCGGGAAGCGGTAATAGAACATCTCCATGATTTCCTTTGCCGTCTTCTGGAAATTTTTGTATTTAAAGTCGGTGAACCTCATCAGACGGTCTTCTTCAAGCAGCACAAATTCCCGCAGCTCCGTGATAAAATCCGGCGACTGCTTGCGGGCCGCCTCAGCTTTTTCCTTTGCGCCTGTCCTCTCCCTCTGGAGCTTTCGCTCGATCTCATCGTATCTGTCCTCACAGTCATGCACCACCTGGTTCAGTTCGCGGTAGGCGAACAGATCAAAACTCATCTCCCGGATATTTTCCTCCCCAAGCTCCGGAAGTATATGCGAAATATAATCAGAAAACACCGTGTTTGGGGACAGGATCAGTATATTGGACGACTTCAGATTCTCACGGTCATGATACAGCAGATAGGCGATCCTGTGCAGGGCAACCGAGGTTTTACCGCTTCCGGCCACGCCCTGAATCACCATGATCCGGTCCTTTGTATTGCGGATGATCGCGTTCTGTTCCTTCTGGATCGTGCGGATGATATTTTTCAGCTTCACATCTCCGCCTGTCCCAAGCTCGCGCCGAAGCACCTCGTCGTCAATCTTCGTATCGCTCTCAAACGCATAGACAAGACGTCCCCCGCTGATCTTATACTGCCATTTGGAGGTGATCTCTCCTCTCATTGTCCCGCCGGGCGCCTCGTAGGAAGCCTCTCCCTGATCGTAATCATAAAACAGGCTCGAGACTGGCGCGCGCCAGTCGTAGATCAGGGGAATCCCGCCCTTTTTCTCGGAAAAGCTTCCGATTCCGATATAGAAGGTTTCAGGATCGTCGTCCCCGTCAAAACAGAAATCCACTCTCCCAAAATAAGGCGAATCCAGCATTTTCTTCAGACGGCTTCTCCTGACCAGCATGGCCTGGTTTGCGTTTACCTGACCGAGCAGGGCCTGCTGATTGTCGAAATTCTCGTATCCATACTGGTCCATCTCCGTATAATTTTCCCAGTAATATTCGTGCATCCCCTCAACCTCGCGCTCTCCCTGCGCGATCGACTCATCAAGCGCTTCCATGCTCCGCCTGATCTTCCCCAATATCTGTTCCAGATGGATTCTGGCGTCCTCCATATGCGAAAACCTCCTGCTGTCTTCAAAAATATTTCTTCAGTTCCGCCTCAAGTGACTTTACAAAATCCGGCAATATTCCCGAAAGTTCTGTCATCTCCTCCGACAGCTCCAGGCAAAGCTCTTCCCCGGCCTCTCTGACCTGTCTCCTTCGCTGTTCAAAAAGCCGTTGTCTCTGCCGGGCCGCTGTCCGTTTCTCCCTGGCCATCTCCTGCTCTGCAAGATACTCTTCCAGCGTGAGTCCCCGCTCCATAATCTCCTTCGCCGCCTCTGTGCCGACATAGCGAAAATGCCAGGACTCATAGATGATCTTTGTGATGTCCTCCTTGCCTTTGGGATAACGCAGGATAAAACCATACTCGGCACAGTGCTCCTGCAGCCACTGGATCTCCGGCATTTTCTCCAGCCCGTCATTAAGCATCTGATAGGACGCGCTCACGATATCGACGGCCAGCCCTGTCGAATGCTCACTGCACCCTGCCGGCATCGTATCCTTTGTCGCTTCCTCATATGCCTCGTCATAGCTCATCCCCCTGTTCATAAAATCGCGGATGTCCTCATCGAGAAGCCCCTGCTGGTAGCTGGAGCTGCGGTAGCCGGAAGCGACGACAAACCGAAGACCTTCCTGCCGTCCGGCCTCCAGCATCTCCTTCAGAGCCGGATATATTTCGGAGGACACACTGCAGGCTCCGTACGGCGCCTGCTGAACCTCCACCTGATAATCGTCCGGGAGCGGGTGATCCTTATTGACCAGGATCAGAAATTTATCCTCCCCCTCCTCATCCTTATCCAGGGACGCTTCCGCCAATCCTTCAGCCGAAATCCGCGCGAACGGACCGATCCTGCCGCCATCGTCCGTGCGGTCAAACCGCTTCGCCCCGAAATAGCCCGCACAGCGCGCGGAAGGAAAAAGGCGTGTCTGCGGCATATCGATCCCGCACTCCCTGGCGCAGAGCGAATAATCGTACTCCATCCGCCCTGCATCCGGCTTGTCGGCCTGCGCCGGAAACTTGATGATCCAGTCCTTCCCGTCAATCTCCGTCATTATCTTTGGGCGCGCGCCGCCGCTTGTGCCGCCCAGACGGTAGAGTTCGTCCAGATAAGCGTGATCCGTTTCCCGGTCATTTTCCTCAGTTTCTCCGGCCATTTCGCCGCGGGAGATTCTCCCGGAGGACGATCGCGGACTCCCATATTCTGTCTTCAGAACCTGCGCGCACCGCCGCGCGATCTCGTCCAGATTGAATCCTGTCTGCCCGGTCTCCATGCCGAACTCCGGCTCATATGTGAGCGCCCCCATCCCGGAGCCGCCGACGATCGCCAGGCGGTCGAGCGCGCTCCGGCTGCCCGGATCGATTCCATTTTTCCGCAGGAGACGATTCAGCAGCAGATTCCCCCACGCATCCGGCAGACTGTCCGCGAAGACCCCGAACAATCCCTGAAAATAATTCTTCACCGGGAAGAACACCTGCTTCCGAAGCGGCAGCGAAAACGGGCTGATCGAAAATCCGTCCCTGATCCAGCCGTCCTCATACGCAAAGGCGATCCGCCGGTCCGCCGTCATCGCCAGAGTCCCCACCAAGTCTCCCTTATATAGTACCTGTAACACCTTACCGGTTCTCACGGATAACCTCCTGAATGTCCAGATATTCCACCTGCGTAAACAAGACGCGCAGC
>CANQEC010000073.1 GCA_947594335.1 uncultured Lachnospiraceae bacterium | reverse complement strand
CTGCTCCTCGGTAATTCTCAGGCGATCTTCCAGCGCTTTGCTCCACTGCATGTAAGCCGCGGCGCTGATGCCGGCCACGCTTACAAACAGAGCGGCTGCCGCCGCGACCGGCCATTTCATTCTTTTTTCGGATCGGCGGCATACCTTCCCCTTCTGATCCGGAAGATGGGAAAGCGTATCCGTATATTTTTCCCATACTGTCTCCGGAACTTCGATATCCTTCTGCAGTCCTTCCACCATATCTTCAAATCTGCCCATATTGCGATCTCCTTTCAAACCGTGTATTCCACACTGCTGCATAATGATTCCCCTCATTGGAATACGCCGCTGGTCTGCTGTACTCTTCCATACAGCAAATAACTCCGGCTCTGGCGCCTTCTTTCATATCACCCAGGCAGAAGGCATCTTTCCTGCCCGCCGGAAACTGCTCTCCCGCATATACTGGGTTTCCAGCTTTTTCCGTGCTGTCGCCAGCCTGCCCCGCACGGTATTCTCATTTACCTGGAGAATCTCCGCAATTTCCTTCGTCTTGAACCCCTGCACGTAGTACAGCATGATCACCGTGCGGTACTTTTCGTCGAGGCAGTTCAGAAATTCCTCCCACTCCACGTTCGCGTAGCCGTCCTCCTGCGTCCACGCCTCCGGCGCATTTTCCTCCGGCGCGCTCCGCGCTCTCTGGCGACAGATGGCATTGCAGTTATTGATCAGAATGCGGGTCAGCCACGTCTGAAAATATTTGTCCTTTTTCAGCGTGTCAATCTTTTCCCAGCACGCAAGGATCGTTTCCTGCATCGCGTCCGCGGCGTCCTCGTCATTTTTCAGAATGGCCTTTGCGATCTTGTACATGGACTGACCCTGCTGCTCCATCAGCTGGCAGAACGCCTCCTTGTCGCGCTTTCTGGCTTTTCTTATCAACAAGTTCATTGTCATTTCCTTTCTTTCTTCAGAGGTCCGGATCTCTCATTTAAGTCTTACACTGATTAGATGGAGAACGCATCGTTTTTGTTTGCTCATTCTGAAAATTTTTTATTCCGGAAATTTCCCTGCCCGGACCTGCGCATAAAAAGAGAAATAGCACCGTATTCCTACGATGCCACTCTCTAATAAATTATACTATAGTATTTTCATAAAACAGTTATGCAGTATCACGATTTCTCCCGCGGCAGTCCCTCATCCGTAAACGTTCTTTTCAGAGCAAGCTCCGTCGGAAGGATCGTCAGCAGCATGACCATACACTGCACTGTGCATAAAATTAAACTGACAGTTCCGATCACGCCTTCTGAACTTTTATAAAACGGAAGATGCAGAACAAAGGACGGCAGCAGCATGATCCATCCGGCTTTCCACCACAGCTGTCCGCAGTACTCATTCGCAAATTTCCATGTATCTATGTTTTTCGTTGAGCGCGGCGTACAATAACCGCTGTGACCGCTGATTTTCCGGGAAGAATGTTTCCAGATCACCCATCCTCCGATGATCATGGCCAGCGGGACGAGCAGATCACAGATAAGCATGAAATACCAGAACCACATAAAAATCCCTTCCTTCCTCTTATATATGCGCAGGCCCAGGTATGGAAACCAGCTGCTGCCGCATCACCTGGCCCGCGCAGGCGAGCAGGAGGAAAAACCGCCTCCGGCCCGATTTTATATAGAAAGAACCTCCGGCTCATGCGTAAAGGAGCTGAACGTCGCCTCGGCGTCCTTGAAATAGAACACCTGCGTGTTCCCGTCATCCGCGGCATACATCTTCTGCAGGGACGGATAAGCGTCCAGCATGGACTGTCTTGCCTCCACGCGGTCGTCCTCAACCAGTTCTCCCGCCACACGCAGCCATTCTCCGTTCATGAACGCGCAGATTTCCGCCTTCGGATTCGCAAGAAGCTGTTTTGAGACATTTTTCACCTTGCCTGTCTGAATATACAGCTTTCCTTCAAACACATGCGCCGTCCCAAACGGACGTACTCTGGGCTGATCGCCCTCGACCGTCGCGAGGTAATATACATTCGCTTCTTTCAAAAAATTAACAACCTTTTCCATGTTCTTATCCATGTCTGTACCTCCATTCCTGTTGTTCTGCCCGACAAAGCAGAACAGATAATCGTTTCGTTCAGTTCATCTCTCCGCATTCGGGGCAAAAATCCCTGACTCTGTTTCATTATATACTCCGGCGGCTCAGGATTCAAGGCATAATTACCGTTCGAGATCGCTTAACTTAGCCGCCCCTCTCCATCCAGCTCACAATCTCCTGCTCCAGCTTAAGCCCTGTCCTCAGCATATACGCAAGAACCTCCTGATACCGCCCGCTCTCCAGCAGGGACTGCGCCTTTTGGAGATCATTTTGTTCAAGCTTTTTCGCAAACTTTTCATATTTTTGCAATGTCTCCACATCCATATATACCGGCCGGAAATCCACCCCCGTTCCGCGCCTTAAGTGTTCCACAATATAAAATCCATCCGGATCGATATCCCCGAAATGACGCCACTCCAGCTGGCCGCCATCTTCTGCGATCCTGCGGATCAACCCCTGTTTTACCGTATTGTGATACCCGCCAAGGTAAATGTAAAACGTATTTTCCCAGCACACACGATGAAAGGAAGTGAGATTTTCCACTGTCATAACCCTGCCATCCAGGATCCTGGCAGATTTCATCTGCTTCAGGGTATCCGAAGTAAACGCCATGGGCATACCGGGATTCAGCCGCAGCGTCTGTCCGTCCGCGAACGTCAGCACGGCATTTCCCTTAAAGTATACATAGGACGGATTGGCATAAACAGCATGTTCCTCAAGCAGGATCCGCCTCTGCTCCTCTTTTTCCTCCACGCCGTCCAGAAGCTTTCGGTAATCTCCGTAATTCAGCAAAATATCACACACGGCAGAGCGGTAGGACTTCCCCCATAATTTGCTGTCGCCCAGAACTGCAATGGACAGCTCCCGCTCAAGAATATCTTCCCGGTTGCGCAAAATAAACGCGCAGAACTCCAGAATGTGCTTCGCTCTCTCCGGTTCATATTTTGCCTTCCGGTTATTGCGCAGACGTTCAAGCTGATCCCTGCAAAAGCCGTCCAGAAGCTCATCTGTGCCAAGATAACTTTCATACAGCGCGGTCTGCTCCATTTTCAGCACGCGCTTTTCTTTCTTCCCAAGAATCCTGTAGTAAGAAGCCCAGTTTTCCTGATTAGCCAGAAGCGCACTGATCTGGCCGCCGCGGCAGATGACAGCAAGCAGACCGTCTTTTTCAAGGGCTCTCATCTGATGTTCAAAATCGCGGATCTGATCCATATCCGCAAAATCCGACGCATAATCGGGAAAAATTTCCTCCGGCCTGACAAAAAAGCTCTGCCTGACTTTGTTCTCCCCCAGATAGGTCTTGCTGTTTTCGTATTTCTCCAGGAGAATTTCCAGCGTCTTTTTCTGTATCTCACTGTATTGGCTCATCATGTCGGTTCTTTCGATCTGAATCTCCTTTCGCGCGGTTTCTCAAAGCAGCCGGGAGTCTGCCGCCGTCGCCATCCGCCCGGTTTTTCAAACCGTCTCCCCCTTTACCAGTCCTTCAACCGCGTTCGTATACCGGCCGGTCATCACGAGACTCACCGTAGACTGGATGAAGGATCCGATGCTGCTGATCTTCTCCGGCGGAGCGGCGTAGATCACCTGGAACTGATTTTCCTCGAGATATTTGACCATCTGTTCGATTCGCTCCCGCGACAGGGCGGAAAACGCCTCGTCGATGAACGCGAGCCTCGCGCAGCAGACATTTCTCGGATAGCACTGCAGCAGGCTGGCCGCGAGAATGATAAAATACGGCGTCTGTTTTTCTCCGTTGCTCGCCGATCCCTGTTTCTTCGAGAGATCGGCTACCACTTCATCGTTTCCCTGACGGCTCACGATCTCCATATCATAGGAGAAATATTTGCGGTAGTCCGTATACTGCGCTTCATCCTCCTCGTCGAGAATCATTTCCATAAACTCCTGAATATCATGCTCCATCTCCTCGTCGTCCCTTGCGGAATTCATATAGACTTCGGGGGAGTTCATATAATTCTCAAGCTTTCTGCATATCCTGAAAAATACGGAGCGGTCCGGTTTTTCCTTCATAATGAATTTATACGTGTCGTTTCCAAACGGAATCTGCTTCAACTCGCGGTTGATCGAGTCGATCTCTGCTTTCGCCTCGCGGACCGTCTCATTGATCTCCGCGACAAAATCGTTCATAAACGCGCTCTCAAGCTTTAACGCCTGTTCCTCAAGCTTCTGATGCGCCTCCTCAATCTTGATATTCGCGATATTCCGGTACTGTTCCCGATAAAACGGAATATAGGCTGTACCCCTCCTGGTCAGATCCATTTCCGCCAGACGGCAGTACTCAAGCTGCGCATTCTCAAGCCGGCTCACACTCTCGGCGACCTCACCGCGCAGATTCGCGACCATCCTCATCGTGACCACCTGCACGGAACCCTTTTTCTCCCGCAGCTTCTCATATTCCTCAAGCATCGGACGCCTCAGCTCCGCGTGTTCCTGGCACTTTTCCTCATAGTCCCGCGTCAGCATGAAAATGCTTCCTGAAAGCGTTTTCAAAATCTCCTGTGCGGCAGACATCTCCGATCCGCATGTGCCGATATCCCGCACGACATCGTCACGGCGGCGTTTTATCTGCTCATACTCATTGCGGGCGTTCTCCCTCTCCTGGAGAATCATCATAAAATCCGGATTTTCCCTGATCTCCCTGATATTTGCCGCGACGCTCTCCCGCTTCTGCTGTGCCTCCGCAAGGCGGTCGGCCGCAAAGAAATCATAGTTTTCCTCCCGCCAGTCGATCGCGGCGATCTCGCTTCTTTTGCGGCGGTTCTGATCCATCTTTTCGCGGATCAGCCCGCGTTTTGCCGCCAGCTCCGCACGCTCCTGCTCTGCACGCTCCAGCTGATGTCTGATCGCGTCCGCCCCGAGGCAGAATTCCGTTTTCCCGATATCCATGCAGGCCGCGGCATAGCCCTTTGCCAGCATCCCGTTTTTCATCAAGCCGCCTCTCGGATACTCATGCAGTTCTTCCAGCGTCTCGCACAGATGAATCCCATTCAGGAGATAGTTCGCGTATCTCCTCGCGAAAACATTCGGAACCTCAAGCATCGCAGACGCGGAGCCTGCTTTGATTTCCGTATCCGGCAGCTTATCCGTGATAACCACATTCGCCTTATATATTTTTTTATCCCGCAGGATCTCCATCGCCTTGTGGCAGTATTTTCCGTCCACGATGATATAATATCTCTTTTTCCCAAGAAATGTCTCTATAGCCGCGCGCCAGCCGGCATCCGCTATCCCGCTCACCAGCTCCGCGAACACGCGCACCTCCGTGCGGATCCCCTGCCGCTTAAACTCTTCGCTGATTATCTTTTTCGCGCGCTGCACATCCTTTGGAAATACCAGACGGTTTGCTTTCAGCGCCCGGATCCGTCCATCCAGTTCCTCGATCTGGCGGTCCAGCTCCGCGGCCTCGTCCTTAAAATGAACGCCGTCCGCCTCCAGGATTTCATCCTGCTGTCTCACCATGGACGCGAACCGGAGGAAAACCCGGATCTTTTCATCCGGATTGTCCGACTCGGACGCGAGCGCGCTAAGAACCTTCTGATCCTGTTCCGAGACAGAAAAAAATTCTTTCATCCACCGCATCAGCTCCGCGATCTGCATCTGCAGCCTGAGCACTTTGGAAAGCCTGCTCTCATGCTTTTCGATGTCCCTGTCCAGGTCGGCGCTCTGCCTCTCAAGCGCCTGCAGACTCTCCGTCATCCCGCGGAAGATATTATTGTTCTCCGCGATCCTGTAGCGCTCGCCGGCGGCTTCATACTGCGCGTCGAGCTCCGCGCGTCTGTCCTCGAGCGTTTTCTGCCTGTGCTTGAGCGCCTCAATCTTGAGGCGGACTTCCTTTTCCTCCTCTTTCCGTTCCATCAGATCCTGGTAGCAGAGCATAAGCTCCCGGATCTGGAAGCTGCGCAGCCTGCTCTCGTATTCCGCGCTCCTGCGCTCAACCTCCTCAAGCTTTCTGCGGCTGTTTTTCAGATTCTCATAAATCGCGCGGATCCGCTCAAACTGACTCCTCTGCTCCCGCAGCTCGCCAAGCGATTCAACCGTCCCCGCCTCAAGCACACATTCCTGAATAAACTGATCGATATTGTTCTCCGGATTGAACGCCATCATCTTGACAAGCTTTGAGCGGTATTTCGCGGCGTTGCAGCGCAGGCCAAGCGCGCGGAGCAGCTGTTCCACCCCGCGGTCCCTGCTGAAAAAATCAGACGGCCGCAGGGCCGTTCCATTTACAGCCAGTTCACCGCGCGGAGTAATCTTCAGGATGCCGTTCTCCACCCGCGCAAAATTCATATCCTCAATCGACGCGCCGCGGCAGATAAACCAGCTTCCTTTCTGAAGCGTCTCGTTCGGCGATTCAATACAGACGCCGACGACAAGGCTTTCCTGCTCAAGCGGAGACCAGAATTCCATCGCAATGTAACTGACCACCTCGCCCGTCCTGAGGTAGCGCTTGTCTCCGTTGCTTCTTGTATCGCCTCTGACGTACGCGAGCACCGTCCTGTCCCGGTCCCTCGCCGCCTTGTTGAACTGCGTGTTTCCGGTCAGAAGATACGTCATCGCGTCCAGGATCGTCGATTTGCCGCTGCCGTTGACCCCGGTAAACAACGTAGAGCCCTCCAGGCGGATACAGATATTCTGAAATCTTGACCACTGCACCAGCAGCAGCCTCGTCGCCGTCTTGCGGCTGATGCGCCGGCTAATCTGTCTGTTCATCAAATTCCTCATCCTCCT
Source organism: uncultured Lachnospiraceae bacterium (assembly GCA_947594335.1). GTDB lineage: Bacteria > Bacillota > Clostridia > Lachnospirales > Lachnospiraceae > Choladousia. The sequence continues at coordinate 3,545 of CANQEC010000073.1, read as the reverse complement.
CCCGGATCTCTTCCTTCTCCTCCTGTTTCTCCTGCATCCGCTTCGCCGCCGCGCTGACAAACCGGTCAAACTCGGCCGGCTCAAGCGCAAACTGAAGCGAGGGATACAGAAGGATCCGGCAGTCCTCATCCCCGATCCTTCCATTTACATCCGCCAGGCTGAACCTGGAAAAAAGAGCCAGCGCGCTGCTCACCGTGCTTTTATCGATCTGATCCCTGATCCCGTATTTTTCCAGCTCGAATCTCAGGTCGGTAACGGAGACTGTCACGATTCTCGAAAGATTCCCCGCGCGCAGCCTGTCCGCATACAAGGTCCAGAGGCAGCAAAGAAGAATGCTCTCCGCCTTTTTCAATATGAGATGATTGATCTGCATTTTCCCGCTCTCGCTCGCATCCCTGCAGTTTCGCAGCATGACCACGCCGTTGTCGCGGTCCAGCGCGATGTCGAACCCGATATAGCCAAAATAAAGCGTGAACGCGTCTGGATTCCGGGAGATGAAATAATAGGCCCGCCTGCTGTCCTCATCTCTGTCCCGCACAATGAAGGTTGATTTCAGCAGCCTGCGGCAGGACTTCTGAAACAGATCGCGCTCTGATGATGTATAAAGTTCCCATATTTCTTCCATTCCCATGGCTTCTCCTCCTCGCAGTAACAGCGCTGCCGCGACACCCGCGCACAAACACTCCCGACCGGCCTTCCTTCCCCGCGGCAAAGGCCCGCATCCTGGCATTTTCTCAATACTTTTTAATAATTTCGAATCTTCGCAGCAGCAGGTTCTGTGTCTCAAGATATCCGTCCAGTGTCCGGATCTCATAGCCGTTTTCCTGTCCGTACGCCGCCGCCGAGAGCGCGCAGAGAAGATCCCTTCTGCTCTCCAGGGGAAGCTCCTCACTTTTCAGTCTTTTTCCCGGCCCCAGGATATTCTCGAGGTACGCTTTCATCTTCTCTTTTGAATACGGATTAAACGCTTCCTTCTCCTGCGAAGCCTTCGCTCTTTCGATGTCCTCTTTTGTCATCTCCTCGATCTGCGCAGAAGTCTCATTCTGTATGCTGTGCTGCCTGCGCGGAAAGCGGATCGAACCGGTGTCGATAAATTCGTGCTGATCCAGCAAAAACAGCCCGGACGCCTCCCGGGGCAGCTCGTCCTTCCAGCCGATCTCTTCCATCTCTTCCGCGAGATACCGGATTGTCCGCTCGATACTCCCCCGGATATCCGCCTCCCGGTTCCTGAGGAACCTCGCCCTTCCGACCGCGATCTGCAGATAGATATTGATCTTGTGCCGTATCTCCTGCATGATCTGGTCGTAATCCTCCGTCAGAAACTGCCGCGTCAGCAGCAGCATCTCAAGCACCTCGTCCTCGGCCTCCTCCTCTGTCAGCCCTTCCTCCGCGGCGCAGCCGCTCACAAGCAGGCCGAACAGTCTTCCGTCATTCTGCATATCCGTCAGCTTCCCTTTGATAAACGTCCTGTAAATGTGGATATTCTGCTGCTTTGTCAGCCGCGCATATTCGCGGACAAAGCTCCCCTCGCAGTATTCGATGATATTCTCCGTCAGGCTCTCCAGAGTTTCCTCCCGGATCATCCTCTCGATAATCTTTTTGATAAACGTTGAAAGCTTTTTTAAAGCCCTGGAAAGCAGCTTTGCGTTGCGGTAAATATTTTTGAGTCCTTCCGCGTAGGGATCCTGGCTCCACTGCTCCCCATTGCGCAGAATGTTATAGATATTAAAGATATAACTGGAATATTCCTCACGTTCCGGCGTTTTCAGCTGTTCCAGAAACTCCGCGAGGCGCACTCCCTGCTCCGTCATAATGATATGCTTTTCATAGGTGGCGTCGTCGCTGTCCTCCTCAAGCCATCCGACTTCCTTCGAACAGAATCTCCGGAGAATGGCGTTTGCCAGGTCATTGTAATTCCGCCTGTCCGTCATCTCCTCCCCCAGATCCTCCACTGTCACATGATTTTCCAGCAGGTAAACGGCAACCGCGTCGCGCAGCTGGTTCCTTGCGATCCGGTAGGATATCTCTCTGTCGTACTGATTATAAATAATCTGAAAACAATCGGAATAGACGCGGTTGTTGCTTCCGCTTGCAAGATTGTTAAAAAACCCGGATGGAATCGTATCAAATAAGTTTATCATGCATTTTCCCTCTGCGCTGTAGATTAATGACGTACTGCTGCTCTGATTATAGCAAAATCAGACAGAAAATGGAAGAGAAGTCCGTTTTTCTGAGGATAAAATTGCACAGACTGTTTTTTATTTCATACACAACTGCATATTATCGCCGAAAAATATTGTCAAGTTTCCTTTTATTTACTATAATCAGACTAATTTCAACATAATTTCTACATCATTTCAACTGCTGATCAGCCTGCGGATTTTTACAAGGAGGGAAAATTTATGGAGTGGAAAGACCGATGTTTTAACGCACTTGACGCCAGAAAACTATTTGATGATTCCGGACACCGGACGCGCTTCAAGGAACTGACGGACTGCTACGCCTCATACCCGTTTTTCACGCCGGGACTCTGTAAATGCATGTATCTGTCAGCCATGGATGAAGAACATTTCTGTGTCATGCTGGAGACACTGACCGATCTTGCGCTTGGAAACGACAAAAACACCAAAGAGATGCGGATCAAAGGAGACGCTCTCGCCGAAGAACAGACTACGGAAGAATACTACGTCTATCTTCTGTCGAACGCTTTTCTCGACGACGTTCCGTTTCATCTGGACGAAAACGTAAAACTGTCCCCCGCATTCGACCGCATCATCCGGCGCGCGCTGCTTGCGGCCGCCGTGATTGATTCAATCTGAGAGATCGGAAAATCATAAATTGAACGCCCCGCAGCTTTCGCTGCGGGGCGTTCCCAGTTCTGATTCCCAATAAGAAAACCTATTTCAGACGATAGTCCGTAGCGGTGTAGCGGGCCATCGCATAATTGCTGTTCGCAAGGCTGCTCCAGGTATACGTTTTAAGCGTTACCGTATTTTTCCCGTCCAGGTTTGCCTCAAAGAAGGTCACTCCCGTGGAACTCACAGAATACACGATCGCGGAATGGCTTCCGGTATGTCTGCGTCGAATCTGGATGAAGTCCCCCGGACGCGCTCCTGAAAACAGACTTTTTGCTTTCGCCGCGGTAAGGCTTGTCGCTGACCCGGTCAGCTTATAGCCGCTGCCCGAATTCAGAAGGTAATTGTTCGGCTTTGACTTCGTACTTCCAATATTCACCTTAAACAGCATGTAAAACACATTCTTCGCAAATCCCTTGCACTGCTCGCTTGATCTCGTTCCCGTAAAACGCTTTCCCTGCTGCATAACCGTGGAGCTGTTGTAGCGCAGAGAACCGTTTCGGATGCTGTCAATTCGGCTCTGTACACTCTGTTCCGTGCTGCTGTTGTCCGGCGGCAGCGTCTCCGACAGATACTGCGTGGATGCATATCCTTTTTTCCCGCTGTAGGTTCCATACGCCCAGCCGCCAGAGATGGAAGAGACGGAAAATGCTGCTCTGTACGGCATGGTAAGAAGCTTTGAAGAAGCTG
>CANQEC010000072.1 GCA_947594335.1 uncultured Lachnospiraceae bacterium | reverse complement strand
TCCTGGCGCGCGATCATCTCGTCCATCTCGATCAGCCGCATCCCTTTCTGCCGGTGCAGCCACCGCGCGATCGTCGATTTCCCGGCCCCCATAAAACCAATCAGAAAAATGTTCTGCATGACGTATCCTCCCTTATCAAATTTCCGCGCGGCCCAGGTACTGCCGCCAGCAGCTTGTTTCCATGCCCGGGCCTGTGATCGGGCAGGAGGCGGCTTTTCCTCCTGCTCGTCTGCGCGGCCCGGGCGCTGCCGCCTGCAGCAATTTTCCCTGCCCGGGCCTGCGCATAAAGACCGGGGAGTTCCCACAATCTGCCAAAAGTCTGCCTCCGCAAACCTCCGTCAAACCGTATAAACTCCCCGGTCACAACAAACCTCATTTTCTCACAGGGGATTCAAAAACCTGCCTCTGTGTATATTCCCACTTCTGTGATATCTTACTCTGTCACTGCCTCCGTAACCGCTTCCGCGTCTTCCGCAGGAGCTTCTGTCGCCGCCTCGTCTGCCGCAGCAGCTTCTGTCGCTTCCTCATCCGCATCCGCCGCGGTTTCTTCGGCCGCCGCGTCCTCTGCAGGCGCTTCCGTCGCTGCTTCCGCATCCGCCGCGGTTTCTTCAGCCGCCGCTTCCTCTGCGGGCGCCTCCGTCACTTCTTCAGCCGGGGCCTCCGTACTCGCCTCTGTAGCCATCACAAGAGAAAAATCAAAATCGATCTGCGCCAGCACTTCATCGTCAGTGCTGATTTCTGCCGCTTCTTCCCACTCCGTATAAAGCTCCTGAATGCGGTCAGATCTGCGCTGCTCGACAATGTATTCCTTCTCTGCGTCAGTAGCTTCCCGGTCAAGCTGTGTATCAAGACGTACTACATAGTAACCGGAATCCGTCTCAACCGGATAATCCACTAAGGTGCCGTCCTCAAGGCCGTCCGTAGCCTCAAGCAGTTCCCCTCTGTAATCCGCGTCTCCCTCGCCGAAGGTGATGGAATTGAACGTCGCGTCCGGATCGATCTCCTTCATTGCCGTCTCAAAGTCCTCTCCCGTGTGGAGAAGTCTCGCGATCAGCAGCTCCGCCTTTGCCGCCGCAACTCTCTTTGCCGCCGCAAGAGCCGGATCTTCCGTCTCTGTCTCAGACTCTTCTTCCGCCGCCTCAAATCCGGTCTCAGCCTCCGCCGGCCACTCTGCGTCATCCAAAACGTCTTCCGTCTCGATTCCAGCTTCGATTCCTGTCTCGACCTCCGTCTCAGCCGCCGCCTGTGTCTTTGCCGTGTCGTTCTCTGTCAGAGAAGCCGTCTCCGCCTCTCCGGGGACAGACGTCTCCTCGGGAATATATTCTTCCTCCGAAAGGCCTTCGCTTTCATCCAGGAACCACCCTTCCGTCTCTTCTTCAGACTCCAGCTCGCTCTCGCCTTCCGTCTCCGGAGTAAACAGCGCATAGGTGATTCTTCTCTGCGCAGCTTCCTCATCAGACACTTCCGTGTCAACATCGCTGCCCATCGCGTCCTGCATCAGGGACTGAACCGTCAGCAGTTCAAGATACTGCTCTACCGTCTCCTGGTCTGCGCTGATCTTCTCAAGAACTTCTTTGTCGTTATCCGCTATAAATTCCGCGGCCGCCTCGGAAATCTCCATTTTCTGATCCTCGCTTATGGAAACTCCATAGTCACTCATATGCTGCTTTGCGAGTACGATATGCGTTATCTCTTCCACCATCTGATCCTTTATGGTCTCGCCAAGCGTGGAGCCTGTTCCGTAAATATCCTGATTGATGATGCCTGAATATCCAAAATTCGCATACATCGATTCATACTGCGCCTGCAGATGATGCGTTGCAAATTTCACAACGCCTGCCGGAACCTCATCTTCGTTCACCGTGATCGCCGCTGCCTTTGTATCAAAGCCTTTGTCACTGGAGCAGCCCGTAAATACAGAAAGCGCAAGGCATGCGCAGAGACCTGTCGAAACTGCCTTTTTCCATCGAGTATTCATTTTTTTCCTCCTGACTGAAATCATAATTTGGCCAGATGACCCGCCCCTGCGGGCAAACGGCCTTCGTCCACCACACATTATAAGCTTTTTTTGGCACTACTGCAATTAGTTTTTACATTTTTTCCGCCCGCCGGCTCTTTGTCAGATGTCCGCGCGCAGACGGCGTCTCCTGTTTTTCCAGAACCTTCATCGACTCAAGCAGCTCCCGCACCACCGCAAGGATATCTTCGCTGTTTCCGGCGGATTTTGCAGGTCTGACATACGTAAAATAAGGGGGCTTCCCGCCCGTAAAGCGCATCCTTCCTTTCCAGGAACGAAGAAACGGCTCAATCTTCGACGCATCGATCCTGGCCTTCTCATACAGGATAAAACGTATCTCGTTTCCCTTCTGGCTGAGTTCCGTAATATAGAGCTGATGCGCCGCCGCCTTGAGGTTCGCGGCCGCCAGCAGATTCTGAACCGTGCGGGGAGGCTCCCCGAAACGGTCCATCAGCTCTTCGAGCATATCGTCGTACTCTTCTTCGCCGGAAATCGCCGCGATCCGCTTGTAAATATCCAGCTTCTGCGTCTCGCTGCGGATATACCGCTCCGGAATATAGGCGTCAATATCAAGGTCGATCGTCGTCTCATACCCCTCCTGCACAGTAGACACACCCTGAATCTCGCGCACCGACTCGTTCAGCAGCTTGCAGTAAAGGTCATATCCGACGGCTTCCATGTGGCCGTGCTGTTCGCTTCCGAGAAGATTCCCCGCCCCGCGGATCTCCAGGTCGCGCATGGCGATCTTGAAGCCGCTGCCAAGATCGGTAAATTCACGGATCGCGGAGAGCCGCTTCTCCGCCACCTCCCGCAGCATCTTGTTGCGCCGGTACATCAAAAAGGCATAGGCCGTGCGGTTTGACCGCCCGACGCGGCCGCGGAGCTGATAAAGCTGCGACAGGCCCAGATTGTCGGCATCGTGGATGATGATCGTGTTGACATTCGGAATATCAAGCCCCGTCTCGATGATCGTCGTCGCGACAAGGACGTCAATATCCCCATTGATGAAATCATACATAATGCGCTCAAGCTCGTGCTCTTTCATCTGCCCGTGCGCGAACGCGACCTGGGCCTGCGGGACAAGGGCCGCCACGGTGTTCGTCATCTCAATGATCGTGTTTACGCGGTTGTATACATAATAGACCTGTCCGCCCCGCGCCAGCTCACGGCTGATCGCCTCCCGCACCATTTCTTCGTTGTACTCCATCACATAGGTCTGGATCGGCAGCCTCTCCTGCGGCGCCTCCTCAAGCACGCTCATATCGCGGATGCCCACAAGGCTCATATGCAGCGTACGCGGGATCGGCGTCGCGGTCAGCGTGAGGACGTCTATGTCCTCCTTTAACTGCTTGATCTTCTCCTTATGCGTCACGCCGAATCTCTGCTCCTCATCAATGATCAGAAGCCCCAGATCCTTATAGCCTACGTCCTTCGACAAAAGGCGGTGTGTTCCGATCACAATATCCACCAGACCTTTTCTCAGATCCGCCGCCGTCTTTTTCTGCTCCGCCGGCGTGCGGAAGCGGCACATCAGGTCAACCCGGACCGGAAAGTCCTTCATGCGCTGCGCAAAGGTATTGTAGTGCTGCTGCGCGAGGATCGTCGTCGGCACGAGATAGGCGACCTGCTTCCCTTCCTGAACCGCCTTGAACGCAGCGCGGATCGCAATCTCCGTCTTCCCGTATCCGACGTCTCCGCAGACAAGGCGGTCCATGATCCTGCTGCTCTGCATATCCATCTTGACATCCTCGATCGCCCGGAGCTGGTCCTCCGTCTCCTCAAACGGAAACATTTCTTCAAATTCCTTCTGCCAGACGGTGTCTTCTCCATACTTAAAGCCTTCTTTTCGCTGCCTCGCCGCGTAAAGCTTCACCAGATCCTGCGCAATCTCGCGCACCGCGCCCCGGACGCGGGATTTCGTGCGGTTCCACTCCTGCGTGCCAAGCTTGTTCAGCTTCGGAGCCTTCGCCGAATCCCCGTCTCCATATTTCTGAATCACATCGAGCTGTGTAGCCGGCACAAACAGGCTGCTTCCGCCGGCATACTCAATCTTCATATAATCTTTCGCCGCATGATCCACCTCAATCTTTTCAATCCCGCGGTAAATTCCCAGACCGTGATTCTCATGCACGACAAAATCGCCCACCGACAGCTCCGTAAAGCTGCTGATCGTCTTTCCCTCAAACCGCTTATATTTCTTCTTTTTCTTTTTTTCCTGTCCGAACACATCGCTCTCGGCAATGACCGCGAACTTGATCAGAGGGTACTCATAGCCCCGCTGCGCTCTCCCGTACGTGATCAGGATTTCCCCAGGTCCGACCTCGCGCGCTTCATCCTCCGTATAATAGCTGGTCAGCCCCTCGTCAAGCAGGTCCGCCGCCAGACGATTGCCTCTGGTGCGGGAAGCGGCAAGCAGGATCACACGGTAGCCTTCTTTCTTCCATCTGCGCAGATCCTGTACAAGCAGCTCAAAACTGCCATTATAGGAATTCGCGGTACGGACGTCGATCGAAAATTTCCGCCGCACCGTCCACGGAGCCCGCGCATTTTCAAGCGTGCACAGCGCAATCCCGTTTCCGGCACAGATCCCCGCGATGATCTCCTGATGCGGAAATAAGATCCCTGCCTGTCCCGGAAGAACATATCCTTTCTCCAGCCGGTGCTCCATGCTCTCTCTGAACTCCAGCTCCACCGCCTGAGCCGCCTCCTGAACGCGGTTCGGCTCGTCCAGAAACAGCAGAGTCCGCTCTTTCGGAAAATAATCCAGAAAGCTCACCGGATTTTCATAAAAGCAGTCGATAAATCCTTCCATCTGCAAAGGCTCCGCCATCTCCGTCAGACGGTCCCGGCAGTCCTCAAACAGTCTTTTTACCCGCGCCGCTTCCTCCGAAAGTCCTTTGCCGCGAAACAGCTTTTCCGACTTTTCGGCCTCCTTCCTGATCCTCTCAAGCGCTTTCTGCCGCTCCCGTTCACACGGAATCAGCTCCGCGGCCGGATAAATACAGACATACTCCAGATTCTCAATGGAACGCTGGCTCTCCACATCAAAGCTGCGGAGAGAATCTATTTCGTCTCCCCACAGCTCGATGCGGACCGGATTTTCTTCTGTCAGAGGATATACATCCAGGATCCCGCCCCGGACGGCAAACTGTCCCGGCCCCTCCACCTGGCCGACGCGCTCATACCCGAGCCGCAGCAGATCGCCCTTCATCTCCTCCATATCAAGCGTACTGTCCGCTTCCAGCATAAGGATCTGGTCCTTCCACTCCTCAAACGGCGTCAGATGGTTCATACATGCCGCCATTGTCGTGATAACGGTCAGCTTCCTGCGCTCCACCAGCGCCTTCAGCACCTCGATTCTCTGTTTCTCAAGCAGATTCCCGCGGATATCCGCCTGAAAAAAAATAAGATCCTTCCCCGGAAAATAAAGAACCTCACGGTCAAACAGCGCAAAGTTCTCAAAAATTTCTTTCGCGCGGATCTCCGAGTAAGTGATCACGATCCTGTAATCAAACGGTTCTCCCGCGCAGTAAATAAAATGCGGTTTCTGCGGGTCAATGCAGCCGGTGACCTGCAGCAGCCCGCGGCCGCGCAAAAGCGCATTCCGGATCTCCTCAAATTCTCCCAGCCCGCTCATCGGAGCTGTGAATGCTTTCATGGACTTCATCCTTTCCGCCGGGCGGCGTACCCTCTGGCTGTCACCAAAAAGCCGCTTCGCCGCCCGCGCTGATCAACTGCCGTTATTTCTCCTGCGCGGCCTTTTTGGTGTTAAAGATGTTCATGACTCTGTCCGTATCCTCGCAGAGCAGCATGGCCGCAGCCCTGGCCGCCTCGCTTTTGGCTTCCTCCATCAGCGCGCGCTCTTCCCCGGAAAAACGGCCAAGCACATAATCAACCATATCATACTGTTCCGGCTTTTCGCCCACGCCGATCTTGATCCGGCGAAAAACCTGCGTGCCAAGCTGCGCTATGATGTTTTTGATTCCGTTGTGGCCGCCCGCGCTTCCCTTTTTCCGGATGCGGAGCTGTCCGGGAGGCAGACTGACGTCATCATAGAGGACGATCAGCTCCTCCTCGGGATCGATCTTATAAAAAGCGCAGGCCTCGCGGATGCTCTCTCCGCTCAGATTCATGTAAGTCTGCGGCTTCAGAAGAAGAACCTTCTGTCCCTCTATAACGCCCGTCCCGCAGAGCGCGTGAAATTTCTTCATGTCAAAAGAAATATGGAAACGTCCGGCAAGACAGTCCAGCGCGTCAAATCCGGTATTGTGCCGCGTATGCTCATATTTTTTCCCCGGGTTTCCCAGCCCCGCTATTATATACATGACAGTTTCTCCACCACTTTCTCAAAATGCATGAACCGCGATGCCTTGACAAGAACCGTGTCGCCTTCTTTCACAATATTCCCGATCTGACGCAGCAGTTCCTGAAGATTCTCCATCCAGATAACCCGCATCTCGGGATTCGCGGCCCGGATTCCCTCCGCCATGTGGGCGCAGAGCGGTCCGACGCAGACACACGCGTCGAGATCCGCCGTCGCCGCGTACTCGCCGACCTGCCGGTGAAGCATTTCCTCATCCGGTCCCAGCTCGCCCATATCGCCGAGAATCGCCACCTTGCGTCCGACCGCATCCTGCAGCACCCCGAGAGACGCCTTCATCGACATAGGATTTGCGTTATAACAGTCGTCAATGATCGTACAGCGCTGCGCGCTGATGACGTTGAAACGCCCCGCCACCGGCCGCAGGCTCTCGATCCCCGCTTTGATCTGCTCGGTCGTCAGGCCATAGCAGAGGCCGACCGCCGTGCCCGCGAGCGCATTGTACACCATATGCAGCCCCGGCATCGGGATCAGCACGTCGAACGAGCCCTGCCCCGTGTGGATCGTGCAGGCGATCCCGTCCATTCCTCTTTTGCTGATCGAATCCGCATAGATATCGCTCTCCGAATCCAGGCCGAAAAACACGGGGCGCACGCCTTTTACTTCCCTGATCGTTTCCAGTTTGTCGTCGTCCCCGTTTAATATAATATGCCCGTCTTTGCGCAGAAAATCAAAAATTTCCGTTTTTGCGCGCAGAACGCCGTCCCTGTCTCCGAGAAATTCCAGATGGCACTGTCCGATGTTTGTGATCACACAGGTATCAGGTTTTGCGATCCTGGCCAGCCGGTGCATTTCGCCAAAATTGCTGATCCCCATCTCAAGGACGGCGATCTCATCCTCCTCTCGGATGCGGAACACCGTCAGGGGAAGTCCCAGCTCATTATTAAAATTGCCGAGCGTTTTCAGGGTGCGGTATTTCTGTGACAGAACCGCCGCGATCATCTCCTTCGTGCTCGTCTTTCCGACGCTCCCGGTGATTCCGACGACCGGAATCTGAAGCTGCTCCAGATAATACGCCGCGATTTTTTTCAGTGCCTCCAGCGTTGATTCCACAACTATGTAATTTCCTTTTGCGCAGGACGAAGGCTCTCTCTCGGAGATCACGCCGAGCGCTCCCTTCTCCAGAACCTCCGGGATAAAATCATGTCCGTCCACCCTCGCGCCCGGAATCGCGGCAAAAATGCCCCCCGGCTCCGCCTTCCGGCTGTCTGTCGTGATCGAGACCGCCTCGCGGTCCCAGGCGCTTTCTTCTCCGCGCAAAAATCCTCCGCAGGCCGCCGCCATATGGCGCAGCGTCATATTTTTCATTCCGTAAACTCCCTTCTCTTTCCTTATCGCTGTCGTCTGTGCATGGCGCCGCGGCGCCATACCCTCCGTTTGCGTTTTTCCCTTATCAGGTTCTCCTGTCATATCAAAAGCTCCTGTCCAATGTGCCTTATCAGCACCGCGGCAGAAATTTTCGGGAGTGTGATCACAACCTCCCCGGATTCCACCCCGTACACAAGAGGCTCTTCACTGAAGCCGTTCGCATCCGTAAAAAGCACCCTGCACATGGTATCCCCGTTCTTTACCCCGATCTCCCAGACCGGGATCCTGATCTCCCTGCTGCCGTCCCCATTGTTGTTGAATACCACCACAACCTGATCGGTCAGGCTGAAGCGGCCGTAGGCAAGGCAGTTATAATCTCTGTATAAAAACTTCAGGGAGCCGTGCGACAGCACTTTATACGCTTTGTGCATCCTGATCGCGGCCCTGTGGAAGTCCAGCATGACGGTATCCTCTTTTCCCCAGGGATACGTTCTGCGGCTGTCGGGATCCGTAAATCCGCACACGCCCGCCTCATCTCCATAGTAAACCGTCGGAGCGCCGGGCCAGGTCATCTGCATGACCACCGCTTCGCGCATCACCGCGGGATCCACTCCCTCCGAGGCCGCCTGCGCCCCGAGCTTTCCGATACGGCCGACTTTGTGGTTCGTCCTCGTAAGGAAGCGGGAGTGATCGTGATTTGAGAGCTCATTCATCGCAGTCTGCAGGGAAGGAGCCATCAGCCTCGACATATGATATGTCATGGTATTCACAAAGGTGTCCGCGTTCCCGAGCATCCCAAGATGAAAATCATCGCTGTGCTTTTCCATCCCGGTGAAAAACCAGGTCAGGGGTTCCATAAACGCATCGTAATTCATCACCGTGTCCCACTCATCCCCGCGAAGCCACGCGGCGGGATCTCCGTAGTGTTCCGCGATAATGAGGGCGTCCGGCTTTACCTTTTTGACCTCCGCCCGGAACTTTTTCCAGAAGGTATGATTGTATGTATTGCTGAACCCGAGATCCGCCGCCACGTCGAGCCTCCACCCGTCCGCGTTATAAGGCGGGAGAAGCCATTTCCTGGCAATACTCAGAATGTACTCCTCAAGCTCCGGCGAGCCTTCATAATTCAGCTTCGGAAGGGTATTGTGCCCCCACCAGCCTTCATAAAAAGAATTGTACGGCCAGTCATGCTCATTGTGGAATTTAAAAAAGCTCCGGTAAGGGCTGTCGGCGGACAGATACGCCCCCTTTGCATAACCCTCCTGGTTCTCATAGATCCGCTCCCGGTCCATCCACTTGTTGAAAGAGCCGCAGTGATTGAACACGCCGTCGAGAATAACGCGCATTCCCCGGCGATGGATCTCCTCCATCAGCTTCGCGAAAAACCGGTTGCTCGCCTCGAGATTCGCGTAATCTGTCACACGGGCAATATAGCGCGACGCAAAGCGGTTTTCCACATGCCCTTCCGGAAGCAGTCCCCCTTCTTCATATAAGATTTTCCCGAAATGAGGATCAATATAATCATAATCCTGAATATCATATTTATGGTTGGAAGGCGAGACAAAAAGCGGATTAAAATAGATCACCTCAACGCCAAGCTCCTGCAGATAATCCAGCTTATCATAAACTCCCTGCAGATCCCCGCCGTAAAATTCGCGGACCCCAAACGAATCCGGAATTTTATCCCAGTCCTTCACCCGCACCGTATGTCCGCCGATATAACAATATTCATGATCCTCCACATCATTGGAGGGATCCCCGTTGCAGAAGCGGTCCGTAAAAATCTGATACATGATGGCTCCCTTCGCCCAGTCCGGCGTTGAAAACCCCGGCACGACCGAAAAAGCGCGGCTGTCCTGCAGATCCTTTGAAACTCCGCATTTGTTGTAAAAGCAGCGGATCTTCCCCGCCTGTACTTCAAAATAATAATGAACCGGCTCCGTGCCTGCCACGATCTCCGCCGCAAAATAATCAAACTTTCCCTCGCTGAACTCCAGTTTCATGCGCGTCCTTTTCGCACCGCTGATCAGATAGACATTGTCCACGTTGTCCTTTCCCGTGCGGAACCTGATCCTGACCTTATCCCCCGGCATCGGCTCCATCGGCGTCACATAGTTCTCCGTCTCATCGCTGAATAAAGCCCTGGTATTAAACACAGGACGCATAAAAGTGATATAGCGCATTGTCGCCATCAAATATTTAAAATCCTTATACTCTTTTTCCATATTCACCTCCTGCGGCGCAGTCTATTTTATACTGATTCCCGGGGGATTACAATAATTAAGATGAGAGAAGATACGACAAGATAACAACCAGGCCGCGCGGACTGTCCCTGCGGTCTCTGACGGATTCTGCTTTACATGAGCAGGACGATAAGCCGGGTTATGTCGTGAATGGTCATCTATCCAGACCTGCCGTCGCCGGCAGGTTCAAGCGGCCTACCTGAAGCTGACGGGCAGCCATATGCTTCTTTGCGGCCTTGCTTCGGATGGGGTTTACATATGCCCTCCCCGTTGCCGGGGAGGCGGTAGTCTCTTACACTGCCCTTCCACCCTTACCCGCGCCAAAAAGCGCGGGCGGTTCATTTCTGTTGCACTTTCCTTAGAGTCGCCTCCACCGGACGTTATCCGGCATCCCTGCCCTGTGAAGCCCGGACTTTCCTCGTCTGGCACCTTTCGGCCTGCCAGCCGCGACCATTTATCCTGCTCATGT
>CANQEC010000071.1 GCA_947594335.1 uncultured Lachnospiraceae bacterium | reverse complement strand
ATGACTTCGCAGCCGTTACTTAACGCGATGGAGGCCGCCGCGGAGAGAAACAGGCCGTTTCTGAACGGCACGTACGTACTCACCGGCGCTCCGTCCGTCTTCTTCAGCTGCTCCGAGTACTCCTCATGCGGAATTTCCCCGTCAGTCCCCTCAAGCAGCGTACAATCGCTGTCCTTAAAGATTTCCCCAAGATCCAAAATCTGTCTTCTGACCCCGTACCACGCGGCGACCCGCGCGGAAGCTTCCATCTCTTTTTTGTGTTTTTGTCCATAGTAAACGGACAGCGCCATGACCTGATCCGACCCGTATTTTTTCACTGCCAGCCCCAGGCAGACGGAGCTGTCGAGGCCCCCGCTGAATAAAACCAATGCTTTCATATAAAATCTCTCCTCGTTATTCAAATTTCCTTACGCAGGCCTGCGCAAAAAAACAGCCCCGCATTTCGCAGGGCTACATTCTCAACATCCCGGAATCCATGATTCCGCCTCCGGCTCATCCGGCGAAAAGCGTACACAGCCTTTCCTCCTGACGAATCGGATTGCATAAAAAAGTAGTCCCGGTTTTGTTTTACGACAGGAAGGTACAAATGAACTGTCGGCACATAGCAGAAAATATTATAGCAAAAACAGACAGGAAGTCAAGATTTTCGTCAGATCTGTCTGAATATTCTTTAATATAGTCTTTCCACCTGATCCTATCCTTTTCCACAACAGAACTTATATATTAATCTTAAGGGATATTCCGGCATGTTTTTCCAAAAACAGAATAAAAAATGTGAAATCCGTAAAAATAATTGAAATAAACCAGCATTTGCGATAAAATAAAACCCACGGAGGTAAAAACTATGGAGTGCGTTGTCAGATTATCTTCCTTAAATATTTTCAATATTAAGAATGTCAGAAAAGGGCAGATTGTTATGCCTGATGCCTTCCGGAAACAGCTGTCATACAAAAACGCAGAGGTTCTTGGCATATATGGTCAGAATGGTTCCGGAAAAACAGCAGTTATTGATGTGATGTATTATCTGCAGAAAATTCTGATTGGAGATACTCTCGGAGAAGAGATTTCAGACTATATCGATATAAATGGAAATTCTGCAGAGATTACTGTTGATTTTAATATTTTTGCAGAACCGGTTATCTATGAGGCAAGCTACAGAATTATCCTGCAGAAAACTGAAAAACGGACAGAAATTATTCGGGAAACTTTAAGCTGTGCCATAAATGAAGGAGAATCCAGAACCAGTAAGACAATATTCATTGACTATCAGCGTTCGGACAGGGAAAATATATTCACTCCGAAAAAACATCTGGAGGAAGTTACGAAAGGCAGCACAGAAAACAAAACTGATCTGATTGTAGCCAGAAAGATAGCTGAAAAAAGTAATTGTTCCTATATCTTCGGTGAAAGCAGCAGAGAGGTTTTCTGCCGCAGTTATACAAATAATTTCAGGCATTATTCAGCAGTAATAAAAGCATTGTTTAAATTTGCCCTGATTGATCTGTTTGTAATCCGCAATACACATTCCGGCGTGATTTCCGCCAGTTTCCTTCTTCCTGTAGCATTCAAAATCGAGCAGGACAAAATCAAAATGAAAGGAGATTTTGCTGTCCCGTTGACAGGACCTGTTGTTTTAAAAGAAGAGAGAATAAATCTTTTACACACCATCGTCGAACAGATTAATATAGTTCTGTTTACAATAATTCCGGGAATGAAAATAGACATTTACAATTACGGAACTCAGCTGACGGATTCCGGAGAGAGAGGCTGCAGAGTGGAACTTATTTCTATCCGGGAAAATATGCCGCCTATTCCAATCCGAATGGAATCCGAAGGAATTATTAAGATTATTTCTATTTTAAATGTTTTAATTCAGGCTTTCGGGAATCCTTCTATTTGTCTGGCAATTGATGAACTGGATGCAGGGATTTTTGAATATATGCTTGGGGAACTTCTTGATATTTTCAATAAAAGTGCAAAAGGGCAGCTGATATTTACTTCTCACAATCTCCGCGCTCTGGAAATGCTGGATAAAGACAGTATTATGTTTTCTACGGCGAATCCTGACCGAAGATATATCAGGATGAAAAACATAAAAGCATCGAACAATCTCAGAGACACATATCTCAGAGGAATTACACTGGGCGGACATGATGAAGTAATCTACGAGGAAACCGACAGTTTAAAAATTGCACGTGCTTTCAGAAAGGCAGGCAGGGCGATCCGAAATGAGTGAAAAAAAGGTCATTGCTTTCATAGTAGAAGGCCCAAGTGACGAAGCCGCGCTTGGATCAGTTATGAAAGAACATTTTTCCAGCAGTGAAGTACAATTTGTCGTTGTGCATGGCGACATTACACTGGAAGACTATGTCTCCGCAGACAATATTCTGACAAAAATAAATGAGTTAATTGAAGAAATAAAGAAAAAATACCGATATAATCAGAAGGATTTTAAAAAAATTATCCATATTACTGATACAGATGGTGTATACATTTCAGATGAAGATATAAGAGAATCTGACGTGAAAGATATACAGTATTACGAGGATCACATCGGCACTAAAAATGTAATGGCAACTATAAACCGAAACAAAAGAAAAGGTTCTATATTATATAAGCTCAGAAAGACTGGAAAGATTAACACTATACCTTACCGGATTTACTTCAATTCCTGCAATTTAGAACATGTGCTGTATGGAGAATTAAGAGATTTCTCCGATGAAGAAAAACAGATATTATCAGACGATTTTGCCGACAGGTATGAAGGAAAAGCAGATGAATTTATAAAATTCATATTGGATCCGGCGATAGCTGTTCCCGGTACTTACCAGAAAACCTGGGATTATATTGAAAAAGGCAGAAATTCTCTGACCCGTCATTCCAATATGCATCTGATCTTCTAATCCAGAAAGAAGCCGGAGCCCATGGTCATGCACTCCATTTTTCATGGAACAGCACGATACCGGGCTCCACGCTCCGTTTGCTCTCTTTCCGCCAATCATCGCGTATGTCCTCACTCTTACCTGATATTTCTTTCCGTTTGTCAGGCTCTTGAGCACTCTCTTCGCGTTTGTTCCATTAGCCTTGCTCCACTTCGCGCTTCCCTTCACTCTGTGCTGGATCAACACTTTCCCTCCATTCATGCTTCAAAAGGTTCAGTTCATGCTTACCTATTGACAGCCCGGCCAATTCCGGAGAAAATGGATTTATACCAGATAACTCACCAGCTACACAAAATGGAGGAGGTAAACATGAAGATCAGAAACTTAAAAAAGCATGGAAAAAAAGCGGCTGCCGTGCTGACAGCAGCCATGATTGCAGTATCAGGAACTGTTCCGGTCTCGGCAGATTCTTATCTCGACAGCGAGCGTGCCGCGCTTGATGGCCTCGAAAAAGCTGTCACCAAACAGCAGCCCGTACAAAATGACAGCAGTCCGGGAGGTTCCGTAAGCCTGAAACTGGAAATCGGAGAAACGGTACGCACATTGCTGACGTCACTTGGCGGCATGGATTTCTCCTGGCTGAACAGCGTCGAACTGAAAACGACGGCGGCGGCAACAGAAGACACATTCTGCAGCATACTTTTTGATCTGCTGGTAAACAATACAGACATTGTCTCACTGGAAACACCTGTCGATTTTGCCAATAATCTGATCAAAGTCCGTATACCGCAGCTTAGTGAAAGCTTTCTGGGCATATCGCCCACAATTAATGGGGAAGATGCTTCTCTTTCACTTCAGGATCTGATAAATCTGGAAGCGCTGAACGAAGCCCTGGAAGAGGAAGAGACCGTGGTAAAGATCCTGACGCGTTACGCGGGTATTGTACTGGATTCCATGGCCGAAGGAACATCTTACGATGTGTCTCTCGGCTGGGGAGATGTGGCGGAAGATCTTACCGTATACGAAGGGATTCTCTCGGAGGAAGGCCTGTATCAGGCGATGGAAAACATCCTCTCGACGGCAAAAGATGACGAACAGCTCGCGCAGCTTATCGCACAGGCGGAAAACACAGTTCCTCAGGAGGATCTGTACAAAGAATTTCAGGAGGCAATGGAGGAACTGCTGACACAGCTGCAGGAAGTAAAAACAGAAACGGAATTTGACGAAAACAATTACATTTCATCCAAAATCATGATGGACGCGGACGAAAAATGCGCAGGAAGAGAAATCACCTTCTATGATGAAGGCGAACTCGGCGCACAGCTTTCCTGGTACAGTATAGAGCAGGGAGACGATTCCGCTTTCCGTATGCTGATCGACAACGGCGATCAGATCTGGCAGCTTGGAGGCCAGGGTACGACCACAAACGGAAAGTTAAGCGGCAGCTATACCGTGAACTGCGACGGCTCAGACATGGCTAAAATCGAAGTGACAGACTACACCGCGGATACGGAAAACGGAGGATTCAGCGGAGATTTCAGGCTGACCCTCCCGGAATCAGACACCGGATCTGAAGAAGCCGCGTCATCTTACGCTCCCGCGCTGAACGTCCACATCGGACAGCAGCTTCCCGACGGCTGGTCAGGCAGCATCAGCCTCACGCTGGCGGATGCACCCATGGCCTCTCTGGATCTGCATACATCTTCCGATATTTCCATGCTTCCGGAATATACAGGAGAAGAAACCACGTATAACATCGACAATGAAGAAGAAGCTTCGTTATTTATGTCGGAGATCACCGAAAATGCTGCTGTGATCCTCGAAAATCTGAAAGCAGCCGGTATGCCGGAGGATTTCCCGGAACAGGTCATGCAGGCTGCCGGAAATGCCTCATCGGACGAAACTCTGACTCCTCAGACAGAGGAATGACCGCTGGCAAGTCATTCTTTTCTGAATAAAATGATGCTGGGGGCAGGTTTTCAGATCTTTCCCTGAAATTCCCTGCCCCTTTTGCAGCGGTTCGCTGTTCCCTCCAAATATTCTCACGCCTGCGAAATGGGAGAAACCCACTGCAGAATCACATCAGCGCTGCGTCCGTGTTGTTCCGATCCCCGGGTGTCTTCAGATCCGAAGTTTCCTTCAGGAACCTTCTGACGTTCTCCCTGCCCGCGCTGCCGGAAAGTAAACGGAATGTCCTCAGTTAAATATCCAGCGCCGCGTGATACCCCCAGTATACCGCATTTGTGATCGTCGATACTCTCGCCGCGTCCCCGATAACGCGCACATACGGCGCGGTGTCCATCAGCGCCTCGACCACATCCGTCCGGGATCTCTGGCCCAGCGCGCAGATCACGGTTGTCCCCGGCACAAGCTGCTTTTCGCCGTTCTTGTCCTCACAGATAATGCCGTCCTTTGTCACTTCCAGACCCTTATATCCGGTATGTACGACCGCGTATTTCTCGATCTCCGCAAGGAGCAGCGGACGATGCCGCACATTCGCGTCCGGAGCCAGCACGTCGCGCATCTCCACGAGGTGAACCTTTTTGCCTTCCATGCCAAGATGGATCGCGCACTCGCAGCCAGCCAGGCCGCCGCCGAAGACGACCACATCATCTGTGACCTTCTCTTTTTCCTGATAGTAATTGTTGACCACAACCACATTTTCCCCCTTCAGACCCGGAATCGGAGGAACCAGCGGGGAAGAACCGGCTGCAATGATCAGCGCATACGGATTTTCCTTCTCCACATACTCTTTCGTCACTTCCGTGTTCAGGCGAATCTCAACTCCCGCTCGCTCCGCCAGAAGCTTGTAGGTTCCGGCCAGCTCATACATCTCGTGCTTGAAGGGAAGCGCCTGCTCGCTCTTTAAGATGCCGCCGACCTGGGATTCCTTCTCGCAGAGAATAACCTCGTGCCCCCTCCTCGCCGCGGTATAGGCCGCATACAGTCCGCCCGGACCTCCGCCCGCGACCAGCACCTTCCTTTTTACCGGAGCCGGAGTAATTTCATCGCCCTCCATCTCCCTTCCGATCAGCGGATTGACCGTACATCTTCTCGTGGATGTCGCCGCACGCTCTGCCATGCAGGTAAAGCAGCGCAGGCACCGCACGATCTCGTCATCCCGGCCTTCCACAACCTTTCTCGGCAGGAACGGATCCGCCAGAAGCGCCCTCGCCATGTAGACGACGTCCGCTTTCCCGGACGCGATGATCTCCTCCATCTGCTCCGGATCATTCAGGCCGCCGATCGTCGCCACCGGCTTACTCACATGCTTTTTGATCTCGGCAGCCAGGAACACGTTGCGTCCGTGGTCGGTGAACATGGACGGATGGGTGATGCCGAACGTTTTCTGGTAGGTACCTGCCGAAACGTGGATCAGATCCACATACGGCTCAATCGCCTGCGCAATGCGCACACCCTCGTCGATATCGTAGCCGTTCTCCACGAACTCGGCCCCGCTCATACGGAACTCGATAGGGAAGAACGGACCGACCGCCTCCCGCACGGCTTTCAGCACTTCGACGGCAAAGCGGCAGCGGTTCTCCAGGCTCCCGCCGTACTCGTCCTGACGGTGATTGAACAGCGGCGACAGGAACTGGTTAATCAGCCAGCCGTGACCGCCGTGGATCATCAGCATCTCAAAGCCTGCCCGTCTGGCCAGTCCCGCCACATGCGCGTAGGCATCGACAATCTCATGAATCATGTCCACCGTCAGGGCTTTTACTTCTACGCCGTCAGCGCGGACCGTGTCGCAGGGCCCCCACTGATTGAGGCTTTTCTGTTTCGTCTTGTCTGTCATGTAAGTGCCCGCGAACATGCCGGAGTGGGACAGTTCCAGGCTTGGAATCGCTCCGTGGCGCCGGATCGCGTCCGCTGTGTAGGTCGCGCACGCCAGGGAATTTAAGATGCTCTCGTCCAGATGATAGGCGTGGCTTCCGTCTGTCTTCGGATGCACCATCAGCTCACTGACCGTCACGGCCGCTGCGCCGCCTTTCGCGCGCAGCTCATAAAACGCCGTAGATTTAGGCCCGATGCAGCCGTCGTTTGCAATGTCCGTCCCGCCCATCGGCGCGGAAAACATGCGGTTGCGGAAGGTCGTCCTTCCGAGCGTGATTGGTTTGCTGAGATTGGGATACTTTCGTTCCATAATATGATCTCCTTTCATACTTTTATCTGCAATATTTTTTCCTGCTGTTTCCCGGCAGTTTCAGCCAGAAATGCCGAAAGAACTGATTGATCGGCCCGCGGCGGTCATTTTTCATATAAAAATTTCTCCGGCAGTTCCACTTTAAAATCAGCCGCCAGATAATATTTACCTTCCAAAATCAACCCTTCTTTTCTTCAAAAATATCATTTTTATGTACAGGTCCATCTTTTTAATACATACCTTTTTCTACATCATAAAATAAGTATAATGAATTTATGCACTTCTGTATAATCTCCATCCTGCCTGAAGTTATCCTTTTCCGACTTTTCAAATAAACAGGCGGGCTTGCCTGAGCAGGTCCGCCGCTGCTTATTGTAAACAGTTCAATGTTCTCCGTATGGTTTATTTTGCTCCGGCCAGCTGGCTGCGCAGTCTTCGGAGCTCTTCTCTCAGCGTGAAGAGTTCCCGCTCTGCAGTGTCCGCACGGTTTTTTTCTGCATCCGCACGGTTTTCCGCAGCATCCGCGCGCTCCTTCTCCCGCAGGGTGTTGTTTCTTTCTTCCTGTTTTCCCTGATCATATGCGTCCTGCCTGATATCCTGGATTGCCTTACACATGTTGACAGTCTCATCTCCTTCCTCATATTTCAATCCGGAGCCCGTAACAGCCTCGATCACATCTGCCGCCCGTTTTTCCAGATTCTCAAACCTTTCTCTGTCTGTTTCCATGATCTTCAGCAGTTTCTCCCTGTCCTTGGAGTACTTGATGAAGAACATTACTTCCCGCAGGCCGGTCTGGTACTGCATGATCTCCTCATCGGCCATCATCCCCGGGGCCGTCAGATTCATCTGGTAGTTGTTCATGTGTGCGAGGATCTCCGGGGCAGGTTCCTCTATCATATCGAACAGGCTCATCGGCCCGTCCCATTCTTCATCTCCCCACCAGAGGGTCAGCGTCACCACCGGGATCAGACGGTCCTCTTTATGGAAACCGCCCAGGAATTCTCCGCTGGTCAGCTTTATCTTTTCTCCTGCCTGTCCGGACCAGGGCTGCTCGGTTTTTCCCTCCTTCCGGGCTTTTTTCCTTTCCTCCCGGTAGGATCTGGCTGCTTCTTCCGCCTGCCCCGCATAGGCCAGCGCGTCATACAGACTGTTTCGGACAGGCATTGCGTAGTGAATTCTGAGCTGCGTTTCCACGCTGTATAGGACATAATCGGTCTTTCCGTCTGTCTTTGCCGTATAAAGTTTTTTCACGTCGCGAAACTTCTGGACGGGCACCGCGGCTTTGTCGGTCCCATAGGGGAGCGAAATCTCCGTGGGATCGCGTTCCTCGAGCTGTCCCGGCAGGAGAATCTGCCTGCCGCCGTAAATGTACTGGTTAAACAGATCGGCGAAGACCCGGTTGTCTTTAATAAAATTCTTTGCTGCTGTGTCAATCTTCAAATAATCATTCCTCCTTGATTGTAGCAGTACTGCCGGATGATTGCAAGTATGTTGTGGAAAAAATCGAATAATCCGCACGAAATGCAATATAAGATTCAATAGATAATAATAAGTAGGCTGTTTTTATGATTATTAAATGTATCATAACACATATTCATGATTCTGTCTACATCAAATCTGATTTTTTTAATTTTTCCTCCTGCTCGTCTGCGCGGCCCAGGTGCTGCGCCTGCAGCTGATTTCCATGCCTGGGCCTGCGCATCATAAAGGGAGCATATCATCCGCTTCGTGATTTCTATTTCCTCCTGCCGCATCCCGCCGCACTGACTATCATCGAAATAAGAAACAGTGCCGCCGTCACCACTCCTGCCACCGCGGCATAGGAGAGTACGGAATCGGACATGGCAAAAAATCCAGGCCCATCTTCAAAATATTTGATGAGATAGACCAGAGGAACCACCACAAACAGCCCCATCGTCTGTGCGGTCTGGTAGCCGAACCAGTAGGTAAACGGCAGGCAGATTCCTGTCCACAACAATGGGATCAGGACGGAAATGACCAGAGAAACTTCCCAGACAACCGGATCCCATATTCCAAAAGCAGCACTCGCGATCAGATTTAGCAAAATACTGCCCCCAAGACTGGCTGCCAGCGTACAGATAACTGCCAGATACTTGCCTGCTACCACAGAAAATGCGCTTACCGGCATCGCCATCTGATATTTTTTCCAGTCCGCTTTTTCATCACTCGCAAAACCGTTTATATTCTGCATTCCTGTCGACATCGCAAGCATAATGGATGCGAGCAGTCCCGCATAAACACCGGTTTTGATCAGAAGCAGCAGAATCGTGCCGCCTGCAATCAGAATGAGCTTTTTGTCCATGTCCTTAAAGAAAATTGTAACATTTTTATAAATCAGTCCTTTCATGATGCTCCTCCTTTGATATAAAAAAGCATAATGTCTTCCAGTGTGGCATTGTCAACGACAAGATCTTTATACTTTCTCCTCACTGCTTCTTTGTCCCGGACGAGACACTCCACACTCACATTCGTTACCCTGTGGATCAAATAATCGTCCGGTGAAATGGAGGCAAATTTTTCCCGCCCGCATCTCGCTATGCCGAAATTATAGATGAGGTCGTCCTTTGATTCCTCAAAAATAATTTTTCCCTGATGGATCAAAATCACATAGTCAGCAATTTTCTGTACGTCCGATGTGATATGTGAGGAGAAAAAGATGGAGCATTCCTCATCCTGTATAAATTCCAGGAACAGATCGAGTATCTCATCGCGCACAACCGGATCAAGTCCCGTGGTCGCCTCATCCAGGATCAGCAGTTTTGGACGGTGCGCCATCGCACAAATAATGGACAGCTTCATTTTCATTCCTTTGGAAAAAGAACCGACCGGTTTCTTTTCCGGAATCCTGAATTTTTTCAGGTACTGTCTGTAAAGTTCTCTGTCCCACGATTTGTATACACCCGACAGTATCTTCTCGATATCTGATGTGTTAAATACATCGTGGAAGCAGCAATCGTCGAAGACAACTCCGATCTCTTCTCTGACTGATGGATCCGCGTTTTCCATACCAAAAATCCGGATCTGTCCTCCGTCACGTTTCAGTTCGTTAAGGAGCAGATGTATCGTCGTGCTTTTTCCAGCCCCGTTTTCCCCGATAAAGCCGACAATCCTCCCTTTTGGAACCTGAAAAGAAACATGATCCAGGAAAAAACCGTCAAACTGTTTGCATAAATCCTTTACCCAAATGCTGTTTTCTCCCATTTTTTCTTTATCTTCCATACTTATATCCATTCCTTTCGTTTCTTTCTTTTTTCATTTTCCTGTTCATTCCTCTCTTCCCTTTTTTTGTTCATCCCTGCCTTCTTTTCCTTCTTTTCCTTCTTTTCCTTCTTTTCCTTCTTTTCCTTCTTTTCCTTCTTTTCCTTCTTTTCCTTCTTTTCC
>CANQEC010000070.1 GCA_947594335.1 uncultured Lachnospiraceae bacterium | reverse complement strand
GGCGGCGCATCTTGGAAAGGTGCAGGTGGGGAGCAGTCTGCTGACGCCGTTTGGCGAGGATTTTGCCACGGTGAATCCATATCTTGGTTCTGACGGCGTGAAGCCGTTTCTTGAAGTGTGCAGGGAAGAAAAGAAGGGAATTTTCGTTCTTGTGAAAACCTCCAATCCTTCAAGCGGAGAATTTCAGGACCGTCTGGTTGACGGCAGGCCGCTGTATGAGCTGGTTGGGGAAAAGGTTGCCGAGTGGGCTGACTCCTGCATGGGAGATGATTACAGTTATGTGGGAGCTGTCGTCGGCGCCACGTATCCTGAAGTTGGAAAAATTCTCCGAAAAGTAATGCCGAAATGCTATATTCTTGTTCCTGGATATGGAGCGCAGGGAGGAAAAGCAGAGGATCTTGTACATTATTTTAATGAAGACGGACTTGGAGCCATTGTGAATTCTTCCCGCGGCATCATAGCAGCCTGGATGCAGGAAAAATACAGTGCTTACGGCGCGGAGAAGTTTGCCGAGGCGAGCCGCGCTGCGGCAGAAGATATGATCGCGGATATCAGCCAGGCGCTGCGGAATCGTTAAGGAGGCAAAAATGGCGGAAAAATATATGGAAAACGCGCGGGTGATCTCTCAGGAACAGATCGCGGACGGGATATACAGCATCTGGCTTGAAGCAGAGCAGATCGCGGGATCAGCCGCGCCGGGACAGTTTGTTTCTGTATACAGCCGGGACAAAAGCCGGATGCTTCCGAGACCGATCAGCATCTGTGAGGCTGACCGGGATCAGGGGAGGATACGCCTTGTATACCGCGTCGCGGGGGCGGGCACAGCGGAATTTTCCCGCTGTGATGCCGGAGACGTGCTGGAACTGCTCGGCCCTTTGGGGAACGGGTTCCCGCTGGAACGGTGTCCGGCGGGAAAGAAAGCGATGCTGATCGGCGGGGGAATCGGCATTCCTCCGCTGGTGCAGCTTGCTGCCGGACTTGAGGGGGATGTTCTGACGGTTGTCGGGTACAGAGATGAGCAGTTTCTTACAGAGGAGCTTTCACGCCGCGGGTCTTTCTTTTTTGCGACGGAGAGCGGAAGGGCAGGGACAAAAGGCAATGTGCTTGACTGCATCCGCGAGAACGGCCTTAAGGCCGATGTGATTTATGCATGCGGCCCTGCCCCGATGCTGCGTGCGCTGAAGGCGTACGCGGCCGAGAATAAGATCGAGTGCTGGGTGTCAATGGAAGAGCGGATGGCCTGCGGCATTGGGGCCTGTCTGGCCTGCGTCTGCAGATCAAAGGAGATCGACGGCCATTCTCAGGTACATAATAAGAGAATATGCAAAGACGGTCCGGTCTTTCGGGCGGAGGAGATCGAAATATGAGTGATATGAAAGTACAGATAGCGGGTGTCGAACTGAAAAATCCGGTGATGACGGCTTCCGGTACATTCGGGTCCGGGATGGAGTACGGCGAGCTGATCGATCTCTCCAGGCTTGGGGCCGTTGTGACAAAAGGAGTGGCGAACGTCCCGTGGCCGGGCAACCCGACGCCGCGGATCGCCGAGACGCCGAGCGGCATGATGAATGCGATCGGTCTTCAGAATCCGGGAATTGAGACATTCTGCGCAAGGGATCTTCCGTTTCTCGCACAGTTTGACACAAAAGTGATTGTTAATGTCTGCGGCAGGACGACGGAGGATTATTGTGAGGTTGTGGAACGCCTCGGGGATGAGCCGGCGGATCTGCTTGAAATCAATATATCCTGTCCGAATGTCCGATGCGGCGGGATATCGTTCGGACAGGATCCTTCTTCCGTTGAAGCGATCACCCGGGAGATTAAGCGTCACGCAAAACAGCCGGTGATCATGAAGCTGAGTCCGAATGTTACGGATATCACGGAAATTGCCCGGGCAGCGGAGGCGGGCGGCGCCGACGCCGTGTCTCTGATCAATACGCTGACGGGCATGAAGATTGATGTGAAGCGCCGCACGTTTGCGCTTGCGAACAGAACCGGCGGAGTTTCCGGGCCGGCAATTCATCCGATTGCGGTGCGCATGGTCTGGCAGACAGCCCAGGCGGTAAAGATCCCGATCATCGGAATGGGAGGGATCGCCAGTGCGGAGGATGCGCTGGAATTCATACTTGCGGGAGCGACGGCCGTCTCAGTCGGGACGGCGAATTTCCGCAATCCGAAAACGACGCTGGAGGTTATTGACGGAATTGAGAAATACTTAAAAGAGCAGGGGACAAAATCCGTGCGGGAGCTGATCGGAGCGGTCCGATGAACGGTTGGGCAAAAGCGCCCGAATCCGGATTTTGGGATATCTGCATATTGGCGGGAAAATGATGGAGGAAAAAATGGAACAGATACTGGAAAAGGTACTGGGTGCGATCGTACCGGGCGATCAGGAAGCGGCATACATCTGCCGGAAGAGGTGGGACAGCATAGCAAAGCCTCTGCACAGTCTTGGATGGATGGAGGATGCCATTGCCCGCATCGCGGCGGCGCAGCACACCCCACAGGTTCGAACAGACCGGAAGATTCTGGTGCCGCTGTGCGCCGATAACGGGATTGTCGAGGAAGGCGTGACGCAGACGGGGCAGGAAGTGACGGCGATTGTCGCCGAAAATTTTCTGGACGAAAAGTCATGCGCGGCGATCATGTGCCGTGAGACGGGGGCGGATATCCGGCCGGTAGATATCGGAATGGCGTCCGATACGCCGCGGGTGGAGAAGCGGAAGATCGCGTATGGGACAAAGAATTTTGCGAAAGAGCCCGCCATGACGAAGGAGGAGGCTGTCCGCGCGGTCGAGACGGGAATCCGGATTGTCGGCGAACTGAAGGAGAAAGACTACTGCCTGATTGCGACAGGAGAGATGGGAATCGGCAATACCACCACCTCCAGCGCGGTGGCGGCCGCGCTCCTTGGCGTTCCGGCTGAAGAGATGACGGGGCGGGGCGCCGGACTGTCCGCAGAAGGACTTGACCGGAAGATTCAGGTGATCGCAGAAGCGATCGCGCGCTGGGATCTGTCCCGGAAGGATCCCCTTACCGTCCTTTCCTGCGTGGGAGGCTTTGATATCGCCGGAATGGTCGGGATTTATCTCGGCGGAGCGTATTTTCATATTCCGGTGCTGATCGATGGCTTTATCTCATCGGTGGCGGCGCTTCTTACTGTCCGTCTTTGTCCGTGTGCCAGAGACTACATGCTTGCCACCCATGTGTCCAAGGAACCGGCGGCCCGCCGTATTCTGCGTGAGCTGGAGCTGGAGCCTGTGATCGACGGAGGTCTCTGCCTTGGAGAAGGAAGCGGCGCGGTGGCCGCGTTCCCGCTGATCGAGATGGCAAATGTGATCTATCAGAAAATGAGTACGTTTGATCAGATCCATGTGGAAGCGTATCAGCCGCTGTAAACAGCCTGCCTAAACCGCTTTCACTTCGTTTGGCGTTTCTTTTCCTTCCATACAGGCGCGCGCGTTTTCCAACGTGACCCGGCTGATGGCGGTCAGAGCTTCCTTTGTAAAAAATCCCTGATGAGACGTGATGATCACATTGGGGAAGGAGAGGAGCCTGGCCGTCGTTGAGTTTTCAAGGATTTCATCGGAGCGGTCCTCAAATACGTTGGCCGTCTCTTCTTCATACACGTCCAGGCCGACCGCGAAGAATTTCTTCGCGCGGATGCCTTCCACCAGATCCTCTGTTTTGACCAGACCTCCGCGGGAGGTGTTGACAAATATAACCCCGTCCTTCATTTTTTGGATTGTGTCGTGGCTGATCAGGTGATAGTTTTCTTCCGTCAGGGGACAGTGCAGCGAGATGAGATCGCTCTTTGCAAGGAGTTCGTCAAGCGTCACGTATTTTACAAGCCCGGGCGGGGAATTCTGACAGATGTCGTATGCGAGAACCTCCATCCCGAAACCGCGGCAGATCTGTGCCATCGCGGTTCCGATTTTGCCTGTTCCAATGACGCCGGCTGTCTTTTTGTAAAAATTGATCCCCATCAGTCCGCCCAGACTGAAGTCATTTTCACGCACCTTGATGTAAGATTTATGGACATGGCGGTTGGCCGCGAGCGCGAGCATCATGGCATGTTCGGCGACTGCTTCGGGAGAATAGCCGGGGACGCGCAGAACCCGTATGCCAAGGCGCGCGGCGGTTTTCAAATCGACGTTGTTGAAACCGGCGCAGCGCATCAGCACTGCGTGAACGCCGTAGGAATCGAGAAGCTCAAGTGTCCGTGCTCCCACATCGGAGCTGACGAATGCGCAGACTGCGTCATAACCTTTGGCGATGACGGCGGAACGGGGAGTCAGGTCTCCTTTCAGGTAGTCGATCTCGATGCCGGGGAAATTCGCAAGCTGTCCGCAGAAGAATTCGCGGTCATAGCTTTTTGTATCGTAAAATAAGATTTTCATGACAGATTGTTCTCCTTTATGAACAGGGTCTTGAAATGTTTTCGGGCTGCTGATATAATTTTGGGCAGAAATGGGAGAAACTATTCATATTAAGATTCTGCCTGCGGGATCATGCTGCAGATCCGGATGCAGGCGGCGGAATATCCGGAGGTTTTCCACTTGCGGAGGTGCTGCCATAAAAGTTTAAAAAGAAAAGGAAAAAGGAGAAAAAACGTGGAAGAAAAAACACAGACCAGAGAGCAGGAATTTGAAACACGTTTTCAGAAGTATTACGATGAACTGAAGTGGCTTTACTACGAGCTCTATGAGAATGGAGAACAGGCTTTTAAGGAGCTGTGCGAAAAGCTTTACGAATGGTATCTGGAAAGAAAAGATTCGCTGAAGGAGCTGGACCGTACCCGCGAGTCGGATCCGGGCTGGTATAAAAGAAACGATCTGCTGGGCATGATGATGTACGTGGATGCGTTTGCCGAAAATCTGACAGGCGTGATGAATAAGCTCGATTACCTGGAGGAGTGCGGCGTCAATTATCTGCATCTGATGCCGCTGCTGGCCTCTCCGAAGGGAAGAAACGACGGCGGGTATGCTGTGGCTGATTTCCGCACGGTGCAGCCGGAACTCGGTACGATGGAGGATCTGGAGAAGCTGGCGGATGAGTGCCACAAAAGAGGCATCAGCATCTGCCTTGACTTTGTCATGAATCACACGTCGGAGGACCATGAGTGGGCGAAGCGTGTGCGCGCGGGAGAAAAGGAGTATCAGGACCGGTATTTTTTCTTTGACAATTTTGATATTCCCGGGCAGTATGAGCAGACTGTGCCGCAGGTGTTCCCGACAACGGCGCCGGGCAATTTTACCTGGCTGCCGGATCTGGGAAAATTTGTCATGACGACGTTTTACCCGTATCAGTGGGATCTGGATTACAGAAATCCGGTTGTCCTGAACGAGATGGTCTACAACATGCTGAACCTCGCGGATAAGGGGATTGATATCATAAGGATCGATGCGGTTCCCTATATCTGGAAGCAGCTTGGAACATCCTGCAGGAACCTGCCGCAGGTACATTCCATCGTCCGTATGATGCGTATGATCTGCGAGATCGTGTGCCCCGGAGTGCTGCTTCTCGGCGAGGTTGTCATGGAGCCGGAGAAGGTTGTTCCCTATTTCGGATCCGTTGAGAAACCGGAGTGCCATATGCTGTACAATGTCACGACGATGGCATCGACCTGGCATACGGTAGCCACGCGCGATGTGAGGCTGCTCCGCCGCCAGATGGATATTGTGAACGGACTTCCGAAGGAGTATGTTTTTCTGAATTATCTGCGCTGTCATGACGATATCGGCTGGGGACTCGATTATCCGTGGCTGCGGAATTTCGGGATCGACGAGGTCGCGCACAAGCGTTATCTGAACGATTTTCTGACGGGACAGTACCATGATTCCTTCGCCCGCGGCGAACTGTATAATTCCGATCCGACGTCCGGCGATGCGAGGCTCTGCGGGACCACCGCGTCCCTCTGCGGCATAGAAAAGGCTGTTTATGAGCACACGAGGGACGCGCTGTTTCGCGCGGTCCGTCTGGATATCATGCTGCACGGCTATATGCTGGTTCAGTCCGGGATTCCGGTGCTCTACAGCGGCGATGAGATCGGTCAGGTCAATGATTATACATACCACGAGGATCCGGACAAGTGGGCGGATTCCAGGTATCTGCACAGAGGGAAATTCCGCTGGGATCTGGCAGAGCTTCGAAAGAAACCGGGCACACTGCAGAATGATATTTTTGCGGCGCTCTCCAGGATGGAGAAAATCCGCGCTTCTCTGGAGGTGTTCCAGGGAAACAGCGACGTAAGGACTGTCGATACATGGGATGACTCGATCCTTGGCATCGTCCGGGAGAACAATGGGCAGAAGCTGGTGGCTTTGTTTAATTTCAGCGAGTATGACCGGACCGCGTGGATTGACGAGGGGGACGGAATGTATACAGATCTGCTTGGCGGAAGCGAGATGGAGGCGAGAGGCGTGAAGATGCCGGCATACGGGATCTTCTGGCTTCTGAGAAAAGACGCCGGGTGAAAAGACAGCAGCAGGAGGGGATCGGGAAAATGAAAGGACCATCAGAGCAGATTTCTGTTTTGAGGAAGAGCATTTTCCCGTTCCCTTTTTGAAAAGATGCATCCGCAGTAATTCTGCCGGTACAGTCCGTATTCCCGCGACAGCTCTATCGAGCGTTTGTATCCGTTTTTCTTTTTAAAATCGGACGGAAGCCACCTGACTCCGTATTTTTCGGCCTCCTCCATTCCGATCTGATTCAGCGCTTCCGCGTCCTTCAGGGGACTGATCGAGAGAGTGGTCGTAAAATAGTCAAAACCTTTCGCCGCCGCTTCTTTTGCCGTTTTTCCAAGGCGCAGCCGGAAGCAGGCCCTGCAGCGGCTGCCGCCTTCCGGGACATGCTCAAGCCCCCGCACCGCCGCGTAGTACTCCAGAGGATCAAAGCATCCTTCCACAAACTGCACCGGATGCTCCGTTTTCATCTCCCGGATCAGTCTCTGCTGCTCCGCGGCGCGGAAATGGTACTCCTCTTCCGGATAGATATTCGGGTTAAAATAAAAGACGGTGATCGCAAAATACCGGGAAAGGTATTCCAGTGTGTAGCTGCTGCAGGGGGCGCAGCAGCTGTGAAGAAACAAAGAAGGAAGGCAGCCTTCCTCCTTTGCGAGCACGTATTCCAGTTCTTTCTGATAATTTTTTCTGTTCTGCATGATGATTTTTCCTGTCAGCTGAGTTTCCACTTGACCGAATAGAGTCCGGAACTCTTGGGGGAGGAGCTTGTCCTGACCGCCTTGATGTAATACGTTCCGGTCTTTATTTTTGCCTTTTTGTTTGTGCGCAGATTGATGCTGTAGTAGGTTCCCTTCTGGTCTTTGAGGGAACCAAGCCTTGCCCCCTTCGGATAGCTCGGTCCGTAGATATAGTACTCAAAATATCCGTTTGAATTTACCTCAATAGTAAGTTTAAGAACTTTGCTTTTTGTCACTTTGAATTTGTACCAGTCGGCTTTGGAAGCTTTCTCGCCCGCGCACATCAGCCCCTTTACCGCTTTTCCGGACTTTATCGTGACCGCTTTCTTTTTGGAAGTTCCGCTCTTTTCCGAGACAGCCTGAACAGCCGCGGCGAGGACAAATTTTTTCTCGCTTGTGACCTTGATGTAATAGGTTCCCTTTTTTAATGCGTACGTGACATATTTTTCCGTATCGGCATTTACAAAATTGGAACTCTCCTCAAGAGCCTTGAGTTTGCTGTTCATAAGCGTTACTCTCAGAGAGCTGTGCGTATTGCTGCTGGTGTATATGCAGTACCCTGTTACCGCTATCACGCTTGGTTTTTTAATCACAAGCTTGTTGTAAATGTCAGAATAGGTCTCATATTCCCCGTAAGAAGTATAGACGTTGTCTTCTCCCTTCGTCATGTTCACATACTCGTCCGCCATGGAAGTCATTCCGGCCAGCATGACAAGCACCAGGGAAGCAAGCAGCGCCTTCAGCCCTTTCTGAAGAATTTTTCCGTTCATCTTTAAATCCCTCCCAGTCATAACAATATACCTGAAACTACGCGCAGTCTGCGGGTTCCGGCGGAACCTTTGCAGATTCTGTTCCTACTATAACATAATTTTTATGGTATGGCAATTATATTGTGTACGGCAATTACAGGATCGTCCGGTATGCCGGCCGTATGGCTGCGGTCTGCAGTTTCTTATCCTTCCGGCGGTCTGCCGTACAGGATAATCCGCCGGAAGAAAAATTTTGTGATATCTCTGAGAGTTTATCTTTTCCGCAAATATATTTTTTCCGCGCAGTTGATCATCGCGTACAGTCCCATCGCGATCATACAGAGGATTACGATCGACATAATGACCCAGTCAAGCTTGAAAACCTGGCTGCCGTAAATGATCAGATAGCCCAGCCCCTGCTTCGCCCCGATAAATTCTCCGATGACGACGCCCACGAGGCATAGCCCGATATTCACTTTCATGATGCTGATCAGCAGAGGAACTGTCCCCGGAATGATGACCCTGGCAAGAACGTCCCGCTTTGTGCCCTTCAGCGTGTAGATCAGCTTGATTTCGTCCGGATCTGTACTGGCAAATCCTGTATACAGGTTCAGAATCGTGCCGAAGATCGCCACGGAAATGCCTGCGGCGATGATTGATTTCATGTTTGCGCCGAGCCATACGATCAAAAGCGGCGCGAGGGCTGATTTTGGCAGGCTGTTGAGGATAACCAGATACGGCTCGAGGATCTCTGACAGATCCGTACTGTACCAGAGCAGAAGGGCAAGGCCGGTGCCGGTCAGTACAACGAGGAAAAAGCTGGTCAGGGTCTCCAGCAGCGTAATCCCAATGTGCAGAAAAATGCTGTGGTCAGCGCACATCTGTGCAAAGGTCGTCATGACGC
Organism: uncultured Lachnospiraceae bacterium; assembly: GCA_947594335.1. Classification (GTDB taxonomy): domain Bacteria; phylum Bacillota; class Clostridia; order Lachnospirales; family Lachnospiraceae; genus Choladousia. The sequence continues at coordinate 1,597 of CANQEC010000070.1, read as the reverse complement.
GCGACGGGCTGCTGAAAATAAAGCCGTCGATCCATTTCTGCCGGACTGCTGTTTCCCACAGGCCGAGGAACAGTACGAAGATCAGAATCCGGATGGCGGTTATTCTGCGCTGCCGTCTGGCAATTTTGTCAAGATATGCCTGGTGGGAAACCGATCCCTTTGTTTCATTCATGCGCGTTCAGCTCCTTCCACAAAAGATTGAAATATTTCTGAAATTCCGGCGCGCTTCGTTTCTCAAGCGGCGTCATTTTTGGTTTGTCATAGCGGATATCCAGAATCCGGCGCAGACGCGCCGGTCTGCTCGAAAGGACGAGAACCCTGTCCGCCATGCTGACAGCCTCCGAGAGATCATGAGTCACAAGGAGCGCCGTCTTTTTTTCCTTTTCCAGGATGGAGGCGACATCGTCACAGACAGAAAGTCTTGTCTGAAAATCGAGCGCTGAAAAAGGTTCGTCCAGAAGGAGAAGCTCCGGGTCGAGGGCGAGCGTCCGGATCAGAGCGGCCCGCTGCCGCATGCCGCCGGACAGCTCCGAGGGCCTGGCGTCGGCGAAACGCGAAAGTCCATAGGTTTCCAGCATTTCCCGGACATGTTTGTCCGTCTCTTCATTCAGTCTGTGCTGTATCTCAAGGCCAAGCACCACGTTGCGGTAGACGCTTCGCCATTCAAACAGATGATCTTTTTGAAGCATGTATCCGATATTTGTTGTTTCCCTGTACCTGCTGCTGCCGTTCAGCCGGATCGTTCCTTCATTTGGCGCGATCAGTCCGGAGATCAGAGACAGAAGCGTTGATTTTCCGCATCCGCTGGGTCCCGTGACAGCGATAAATTCTCCTTTTTCAACCTGAAAGGAGATATCCGATAATGCATATGTCTCACCGCTTTTGCTGTGATAGGAGTAGCTGACATGATCAAGCTCCAGCAATGGCATATTTGGCACCTCCCGTATGATAAATTTTGACGGAATTCCGCCTGTTTTATCATATGAGAATCAGGGCGGGCGGTGAAACAAAAGCGGCCGCGGCAAAAAGTGGGGCGTCCGGAAGAAATCTGCTTGCCAGGCTTTGTGTTTCTGTGGTAAACTTGGCATCGCCGGCGAATGAGAAAGCGCTTCGGGGTAAAGAAGGTGACGGCGGACCGAAAAGAAAAGCCGGACTTTGCGAAAATCACGGCGGCAGCAGGAAAGGAAAAATACGGCGCAGATGCTGCGGTATATGTGCAGAGAAGAGGAGACTGATATGGCACAGTTATGGGGCGGACGATTTACAAAGCAGACAGACCAGATGGTGTATGATTTTAACGCTTCTATTTTATTTGACCAGAGACTTTACCGGCAGGATATCGAGGGCAGCATGGCTCATGTGAAAATGCTCGCGAAACAGAAAATTCTGACCGAAAAGGAGCGGGACGCGATTCTTGAGGGCCTTTCGTCAATCCTTGCGGATGTGGAGAACGGAACCCTTGAGATTACCGGTGAATATGAGGATATTCACAGCTTTGTCGAGGCAAATCTGATCAGGCGCATCGGCGACGCGGGGAAAAAACTTCATACAGGACGCAGCCGGAACGATCAGGTGGCGCTTGATATGAGGATGTATG
>CANQEC010000069.1 GCA_947594335.1 uncultured Lachnospiraceae bacterium | reverse complement strand
TAGGCCATGGCGAGCGGAGCGTCAGCCGTACCCAAATGTTCGTATATTTCATCGACGCGGCTATTGGACTGATTCCGGCAGCCGCAGTCTGAACGATATGAGTCCTGCATATATGAGAGTCTCCTGATGATTATGATTGATTTCACAATACTATATGCGCAAAAAAAGAAAATGATGGTTGTACTGGAAAAACAGCGCAATCTATGGTATGATGAGGCAGTAATCGCTGTGGGATTCTGCAGAATCCGCAGCGCGCAGCAGCCGGATTTTAGTGTCGGTGCCGGATGAAAGAAGGAGGCGCCGGGAACACGGAGGGGATGATTATGGCGGCAAGATCAGATAAACTGCGCCCTGTCCGGGCAAAAAATATACGGATGTATAAAAAAGGAGAACCCGCAAAAAAGTCTCCGCGCAAAAAAGGTTTTCTTGGTTCCATCCTTGTCAGGGAACGTGATTATTTTGACTATAATCTGCTGGCAATTGTGATACTGCTGACCTGTTTCGGACTGGTCATGCTGTACAGCACAAGCGCATACGAGGCAAGTCTCGGAGAAAACGGGGACGACATGATGTATTTCGGCAAACAGGCAGTCATCAGCGTGGGCGCTCTGATTCTCGCACTGTTTGTTTCCCAGTTCGACTATCATTTTATGGCAAAAATGTCTCCGTACCTGTATGCGGGATCCACAGCGCTGCTGATTGCGACAAAATTTATCGGCAGAACCGTCAATGGAGCGCGGCGGTGGATCTATATCGGGCCGATTTCCTTCCAGCCCGCGGAGCTCGCAAAGGTTGCCGTCATCCTGTTTCTTCCGACGCTGATTCTGAAAATGGGACGTAAGATACGGGGAATCAAGGGTCCCTGCGTGATTCTTCTGTTCGGCGCCATCTCGTCGGTCTGCACCTATTATTTCACGGAAAACCTGAGTACGGCGCTGATTATTGCAGGCATTTCCGTCCTGCTGGTCTTCATCGTTCACCCGAAAACCATCCCGTTTGTCGTCATGGGGGTGATCGGAGCTGTCCTGGTCGCAGCGCTGGTATACCATTTTATTTCCATGGAGGGAAGCGAAAGCTTCCGCATCCGGAGAATTCAGGTATGGCTGAACCCCGAGGAAAACGCAAGCCTTGGAGGATACCAGGTCATGCAGGCGCTTTACGCGATCGGATCCGGCGGATTTCTTGGAAAAGGGCTTGGGAACAGCGCGCAGAAGCTCGGCGCTCTTCCGGAAGCGCAGAATGACATGATCTTCTCGATCATATGTGAAGAACTCGGCGTTTTCGGTGCGGCTCTTCTGATGCTGCTGTTCGTATTTTTGCTGTACAGACTGTTTTTCATCGCGCAGAACGCACCGGACCTGCTTGGCTCGCTGATCGTCTCCGGAATCTTTATCCATATAGCCCTCCAGGTGGTGCTGAATATCGCGGTCGTCATCAATCTGATTCCGACGACGGGAATTACCCTGCCGTTTGTCAGTTACGGGGGAACATCCATTTTGTTTTTGATGAGTGAGATCGCGATCGCGCTCAGTGTATCGCGGCAGATTACGTTCATTGACTGACCGCTGGCCGCGGGATTTGGGCCGTCTGAGGCCATTTGCCGGCTGATACCGGAAAATCATACAGAAAGAGGTTGAAAATATGAGCAAGGTAAAAACAAGATTCGCGCCCAGTCCAACCGGGCGGATGCATGTGGGAAATCTGAGAACGGCTTTGTATGCCTATCTGATCGCCAAGCATGAAGGCGGCACCTTTATGCTGCGCATTGAGGATACGGATCAGGAGCGTCTCGTTGAGGGAGCCGTCGATATTATTTACCGCACGCTGGAGAAAACCGGCCTGATTCACGATGAAGGTCCCGACAAGGACGGCGGCTGCGGCCCGTATGTACAGAGCGAGCGCCAGAAAGCCGGCATCTATATGGAATATGCAAAAAAACTGATTGAAAAAGGCGAGGCATACTACTGCTTCTGCGATAAGGAGCGTCTGGAATCTCTGAAGCAGGAGGTTGCGGGCAAGGAGATCGTCGTCTACGACAAGCATTGTCTGCATCTTCCGAAAGAAGAAATTGAGGCAAAGCTTGCGGCCGGCGTACCGTTCGTGATCCGCCAGAACGTCCCCCGGGAAGGCACAACCAGTTTTGTCGATGAAATCTACGGGAAGATTGAGGTTCCGAATGCGGAGCTTGACGACATGATCCTGATCAAATCAGACGGATTTCCCACCTACAATTTCGCAAACGTTGTGGATGACCACCTGATGGGAATCACGCACGTTGTACGCGGCAACGAATACCTTTCTTCCGCACCGAAATATAACCGGCTTTATGAGGCTTTTGGCTGGGAGGTTCCGGTCTACGTACATTGTCCGCTGATTACAAACGAAGAGCATAAAAAGCTGAGCAAGCGCTCCGGACATTCCTCTTATGAGGATCTTCTCGAACAGGGTTTTGTCTCTGAGGCGATCGTCAATTATGTCGCACTGCTCGGCTGGTGTCCTGAGGATAACCGCGAGATCTTCTCGCTAAAAGAGCTTGTCGAAGCTTTTGATTACCATCATATGAGCAAATCTCCGGCGGTCTTCGACATTCAGAAGCTGAAATGGATGAACGGAGAATATCTCAAGGCAATGGATGACGAGGAGTTCTATAAGCGCGCTCTTCCTTTCCTGAAGGATGCGGTCAAAAAAGATCTTGATTTCAGAAAGATTGCGGCGATGGTCAAGACAAGAATCGAGGTATTCCCGGATATCGCGGAACTGGCTGCTTTCTTCGGTGAGGTCCCGGAATACGACGTATCCATTTATACGCACAAAAAGATGAAGACAAACCCGCAGACATCCCTTGAGGTTCTCAAAGACCTCCTTCCGCTGTTTGAGGCACAGGAGGATTACAGCAACGACGCGCTGTTTGACCTCCTGAAGGATTACATCGCAAAGAAAGGATACAAAAACGGTTACGTGCTGTGGCCGGCGCGCGTCGCTGTATCCGGGAAGCAGATGACTCCCGCGGGAGCCACCGAAATTATGGAAATTATCGGGAAAGAGGAGAGTGTAAACAGAATACGGGGCGCAGTTGCAAAACTGGAGGCCGCGCTTTCATGAACGCAACAAAAGCTCAGCTTCAGGCAATTACCCACAACGAGGGACCGGCTATGATACTGGCCGGTCCCGGTTCGGGAAAAACCACGGTGATCACAGGAAGAATCCGGAATCTGATCGAGAAATACAAAGTAAATCCCAGGGATATTCTGGTGATTACATTTACGAAAGCCGCCGCCGTTGAGATGAAAGAACGCTTTCTGCGTATGTCGGCAGCGCGCGGCGTGACTTTTGGTACTTTTCATGCCGTCTTTTTCGGCATTCTCAAACATGCCTATCACTATACGGCCGCAAACATCCTGCGGGAGGAGCAGAAATACCGTATCCTCTCGGAACTGACCAGGCAGCACAGGATTGCCGCGGAAGATGAGAAACAGTTCCTGTCTGACCTGATCGCGGAAATCAGCACGGTAAAAAACGAGCGGATCGATCTGAATCATTATTACTCCAGCACATGTCCCGAGGATGTCTTCCGGGAAATTTTCAGGAAATACGAAGCCATACACCGGAAACAGGGACTGATCGACTTCGACGACATGCTCACATACAGTTACGAGCTGCTCAGGGAACGCCCGGATATCCGGGCCGGGTGGCAGCAGCGCTTCCGCTATATCCTTGTGGATGAATTTCAGGACATCAATGCTCTGCAGTATGAGATCGTGCGGATGCTGGCCGCTCCGCAGGATAATCTTTTTATCGTGGGCGATGACGATCAGTCAATCTACCGTTTCCGCGGAGCAAAGCCCGAGATTATGCTGAACTTTCCAAAAGACTACCCGCGGGCAAAAGTGATTGAGCTCGACTGCAATTTCCGCAGCACACCATCGATCCTGAACTGCGCTTTGTACGTGATTCAGAACAATTCGCATCGTTTCAGGAAAAATCTGCATGCGGTCAGACCGGACGGGCCGCCCGTCAACATACAGGAATTCCGGGATCAGGAGCATGAGATCCTTTACATTCTCAAATGCATCAAAAATGGGATGGAGCACGGACGAAGCGGTTCCGATTTCGCAATCCTGTTCCGGACCAATCAGGCAGCACAGCCGTTCGCGGAACGGCTGCTGGAATTCAATCTTCCTTTCGTGATGCGTGATACTCTCCCGAATGTTTATGAGCACTGGATCGCGCGGGATCTTTTTGCCTACCTCCACCTTGCGCTGGTGCAGACGGACCGGAAGGAATTTCTCCAGGTGATGAACCGGCCGAAAAGGTATATTGCCAGAGACTGCATTGATTCTGCCATTGTCTCGTTTGAAACGCTCCGGATGTATCATGAGGGAAAGGACTGGATGATAGACCGGATTGACCGGATGGAAACGGATCTCAGAATCCTGAGGGGGATGAAGCCGTATGCGGCAGTCAATTATATCCGCTTCGGCATAGGATACGAGGGTTTTCTGAAAGAGTATGCCAATCAGCGGAGAATAAAGGAAGAAGAGCTGATTGATATTCTCAATGAAATTCAGGACGGATCAAAACCGTTTGAATCAGTGGAAGACTGGCTTGCGCATATTGAAGAATACAAAAAAGCGGTTGCGGAGAAAGCACGGTCGGACAATGCGTCCAAAGACGCCGTTACGCTTGCCACACTGCACAGCTCCAAGGGGCTGGAATTTAAGGAAGTATTTCTTGTCGATGTCAACGAGGGAATCATCCCGCATAAAAAGGCCACGCTTGAGACGGATATTGAGGAGGAGAGAAGACTGTTCTACGTGGGAATGACGCGTGCCAGAGACCGTCTTCATCTGTTTTATGTCCGGGAAAAACACGGGAACACAGCAGAGCGGTCAGAATTTCTGGACGGACTTGTCCAGGAATAAATCCAAAGGAGACTGGGCCTGCGCATAAAAAGGACTGCAAAAACACCTGTATCCGGCAGGAAAATGCGTCGGCATTTTTCTGTCGGACCAGCCACTGCAGTCCCTGTCATGTAATTTACGGAAGATCAGGCGCCCCTATTCTTCCTCTTCATCCGCGGGCACAAGCTCGTCGTATTCAAGCGAATCGAGCCATTCGTCGAAGCCCTCAGCGGCCGCATCATACTCCTCGTCGTCCTCAATATTGTCAAGGACGGGCATTCCGTTCTCAACAGCGTATCGGTAAATGAATACCTCGCCGTCCTCATTCTGACCGTTTTCATCCAGCGGGAGAAGTGCTATATAATCATGCCCTGCTGCTTTAAATACTGTGAGGATCGAACACTCCAGTGTCTCGTCATTGTCAAGCGTCAGGGTAATTGTCGCTCCCTGGCTGCAGCCCTCGGATCCGCAGCTTGCACAATCGCCATTGCAGTTTTCTAAATCACTCATTTGTATCTCCTCTCTCGAAAATATTCTGCTATAAATTTATCAAAAAATGCGATGTTTTGCAAGAAAATTTTAATTCATTGTTTTATAAAATTTCAAGAAAAATGTGGGAAATTACAGAAATTAATGCTATAATGAGCGCATGGCAAGGAGGGAATCGTTATGCGGTTAATTTCATGGAATGTAAACGGACTGCGCGCATGTGTGCAGAAGGGATTTATGGAATATTTCCGGCAGGCTGACGCGGATATCTTCTGCATTCAGGAAAGCAAGCTTCAGGAAGGGCAGATTTCGCTTGAGACGCCGGGATATTTTCAATACTGGAATTATGCGAAGAAAAAGGGCTACTCCGGGACAGCTGTATTTACGAAAACAGAACCTCTTACGGTATCCTATGGTCTTGGGATTGAAGAACATGATCAGGAAGGCCGCGTGATCACGTTGGAGTATGACTCCTTTTATCTTGTCACGGTCTATACGCCAAATTCTCAGGATGCTCTGGCCAGACTTGATTACCGTATGGTCTGGGAAGATGATTTTCTCGCTTATCTGAAGCGTCTGGAAGAGAAGAAGCCGGTCATCTTCTGCGGTGATCTGAACGTCGCACACAGGGAGATTGACCTTAAAAACCCGAAAACAAACAGAAAAAATGCCGGTTTTACAGATGAAGAGCGCGCAAAATTCACCCGCCTTACCGAAAACGGATTTATTGATACGTTCCGGTATTTCTATCCGGATCAGGAAGGGATTTACAGCTGGTGGTCCTATCGCTTCAGGGCAAGAGAAAAGAACGCCGGATGGCGCATCGATTATTTCTGCGTATCCGAATCGCTGAAAAATCGTCTCGTAAATGCCCGGATCCATACGGAGGTTTTCGGTTCCGATCACTGTCCGGTGGAGCTCGAAATCTGCTGAAAGGATTACTAGATGTATCGATTTATCTGCGGCGCTGCCTTAAAGGGCAGATCATTTCAGAATAAACAGCTCTGTGCAACATTATGAGCGGAAGGGAGGACAATTTGCAGAGCCAGAAATCAGGCGGGATAAAATACAGTACATCAGAAGGAACCGGTCAAAATCCCGGGGTATACATGGACAATAGCGGAATTGTCTTCGCACATAAATGTGAAGGCAAAGAGACGTTTCTGCTGCTTTACAAAAAAGGGGAAAAAATTCCCGCATACGAAATTCCTTTTCCCTCACCCTCTGTGTGCGGGGGAACATCCGCTGTGAAGGTCAGATTCCCCGCAGGAGGAGAATATGAATACAATTTTCAAACAGATGGCCGGATAATAACCGACAGCCGTGCCCGTCAGATCAGCGGCCGTGAAGTTTTCGGAATGGCAGCTTCAGAGGAGCCTCACAGCGTAAGAGGGGTTGTTCTCCGGAAAAAATACGACTGGAGAGGGGATGTCCTTCCAAATCTTCCATATGAGAATGCAGTCATGTATCAGCTTCATGTCCGCGGTTACACAATGCAGAAAAATTCGGGCGTGCGGCATAAAGGGACATTCCGCGGACTTATGGAGAAGCTCCCCTATATCAAATCGCTGGGGGTCAATCAGCTGCGGCTCATGCCCGCCTATGAATTTGACGAGCTGATCAAACCATTATCGGAGAAGCTGCCCGCATGGGCAAAGCCTCCCGTTCCCACAGAGGAAAACACCCCCCGCAGGATCAATTTCTGGGGCTATACAGGCGGTTATTATTTCGCTCCGAAGTCTTCTTATGCGTCCGAACCTGCGCGGGCAGCCTGTGAATTCATGGATCTGATCCGTGCCTGTCACAAAGAGCAGATTGAAGTCATCATGGAATTTTTCTTTGGCGATGAGATGGACTTTAAGACAATTGCGGATTGTCTGGAATTCTGGGCAGAAGAGTACCATATCGACGGATTCGCGGTAATCGCAAGGGACAGTGTGACAGCAGAACTCGGCCGCCTCCCGCTGTTTGCTGAACGGAAACTGATCTGCAGCTGGTTTGGCCAGGATACGCTTGATCACCGGGCCAGCAAAACCAGGCGAATGCTTGCGGAATCGAACGATGGGTTCCGGGATGACTGCCGCAGATTTTTAAAAGGAGAGGGCGGCTGCCTTGAGAATTTCTCCGTCAGGATACGCCGAAATCCGGCGAACCATGCCACAGTCAACTATATCACACATCATGACGGATTTACGTTGATGGATCTTGTATCCTATGACTGCAAACACAATGAGGCCAATGGGGAAATGGGAAGGGACGGTTCCGACTTCAATCTGAGCTGGAACTGCGGAGCCGAAGGGCCGACCAGAAAAAGAGAGATTCTGCAGCTTCGTCTGCGCCAGATAAAAAATGCTTTTGCCATGATGCTTCTGTCACAGGGAACGCCGATGCTGCTTGCCGGCGACGAATCCGGCAATTCCCAGGACGGAAACAATAATCCATACTGCCACGACAGTGAGCTGGCCTGGATCGACTGGAGCCTGAAACGCAGAGAAAGCATTCAGGCACTGACTTCCTTTGTAAAGGATCTGATTTCATTCCGCCAAAAGCACCCGATTCTGCATATGGCCTGTGAATTGTCCTGCATGGATCTGCACTCCAGCGGTTATCCGGATCTCTCGTTTCACAGTTCGAACGCATGGTTTGGGGCATTCGAATCCGCCAACTGTCATCTTGGCTGTATGTATGACGGACGGTATGCGGACGAAGACTGTTTCCTGTACATCGCTTATAATATGCACTGGACACCGCAGGAATTCGCGCTTCCGCAGCTTCCGCCCCAAATGGCATGGCAGCGGGTGATCGATACGTCAGAGAAAGATAGTTTTATTCAAGGTGGTGAACGGACAAGCTATGAAAAAGAAAAATCATTCGAAGTCCATCCGAGAACTGTTGTGGTTCTGGAAGCGTATAAAAGAAAGGACCACGTCCCTGAGAAAGGCTCTGTCCCTTCTGACCTGGGAAAAGACAAAGGGACACTTTAAAACGATCACGGATCATAAGCTTCTGGTCATGCGGCACTGTTTTAAAGTTGGTCTTTATAAGCAGGGACTGCTCCATGACCTGTCGAAATATATGCCCTCGGAATTTCTTCAGGGCTGCATGTATTATCAGGGAGGAACACGCAGTCCGAATAACGGTGAGCGGGAGGACAAGGGCTATTCTTATGCCTGGCTGCATCACAAGGGAAGAAACCGTCATCACTTTGAGTTCTGGATGGATTATTCACTTAATGCGAGAGACGAAAGATATCCTCTGCAGGGTGTTCCCATGCCCAGAAAATATGTGGCTGAAATGCTGATGGACCGGATCAGCGCGTCAAAAAATTACAATAAGGAATCCTACACACAGCATGAGCCGCTCCAGTATTTCGAGCGCGGAAGAGGGCGTTTTCTGCTTCATCCGCAGACATACCGGGAACTCCACGGGATGCTTCGGATCCTCGATGCGAAAGGGGAGGAGGAGCTGTTTCGCTTTGTGAGGGATTATTACCTGAAGGGAAAGAAAATCTGATCAGAATAACTGGAAGATAAAAACAGGATATCTGCAGCTGCAGCTTTCGGCAGTCTGCGGATGCTGGATCAAAACCTCCGGAAGGACATTGCGCTCTTGCGGAGGTTTTACTTTGCGCAGGCCCAGGCATGGAAATCAGGACGGATACGTCAGCCTTTCCTCTGTGATCTGATCCAGCACCTCGGTCAGATATTTTCTGGCGTAATAATGTGCCATCGGAAGATTCATGTCGAGATAGTTCCCGCAGTCCTTTGCACATGCGCCCGGAACCTCTCCTTCGAAGTCACGGATAAACGCGAACATTTCTTTCATCAGATCCACAAGCTCCGACGATTCGTAATCACCGGCAAGCACGAGATAGAAGCCTGTGCGGCAGCCCATCGGGCCAAAATAGATAGTTTTTGGCGCGTAGACCGGGTGATTGCGCAGGAAGGTTGCTCCGAGATGCTCGATCGTATGTACTTCAGCCGTGTTCATGACCGGTTCCTGGTTCGGCCGTGTGATGCGGATGTCAAAAGTTGTAACAATTTCACTTCCGACCGTATCTTTTCTTGACACATAGAGTCCCGGAAGAAGACGAATGTGGTCAACGGTAAAGCTTGCAATTTTTTTCATATGGAATCCTTTCCGCTGCAGTTCTCAATGGACTCCAGCTTTTTTAGTTTGTTCTTATCTTATCTCTTTTCAGGTCTGGGGTCAACTGGATTTCATTTTTATATGTATAACAGAATATAACAGTTGACAACTGATCTATACTGTTATATACTGTTAACAACAGAGGAGGCGACCTATGAAGATCATCATAACCCATTCATCCATGGTTCCCATCTACGAGCAGATCATAGACCAGGTCAAATCTCTGATCCGCAGCGGGGAACTTTGCGAAAATGAAATCCTCCCGTCTGTGCGTTCCCTCTCCCGTGATCTGAAGATCAGCGCGCTCACCGTGAAAAAGGCGTACGACCATCTGGAAGAGGAGGGTCTGACCATCACAGTCCACGGCAAGGGAACGTTTGTTGCCGCAGCGAACAAGGAGCGCCTGCTCGAGGAGCAGAAGCGCGAGGTGGAAGCCGATTTTGAACTGGCCATTCAAAAAGGCAGGAAATGCGGGCTGACTGATGAGGAGATGAGACAATTGTTTGAACTTGTTTTGGAGGAATCATTATGCTGAAAATTGAAAATCTGAAAAAGAATTACGGGACATTCCATCTTGACTGTTCCATGGAGGTGGCGAACGGCTGCGTGACCGGCCTGATCGGACAGAACGGAGCCGGAAAGACTACCGTGTTTAAGGCCATTCTCGGCCTGATCCACCCACAGGGAGGCAGTATCCGCGTGTTCGGAAAGGACGCGTCCGGGCTGACCCGCAAGGACCGGCAGCGGATCGGCGTTGTGCTGTCTGATTCCGGTTTCTCCGGATACCTGAGCATCCGGGATATCACGTCCATCATGGCGAATCTGTACGACCGGTTTGACAGAGAATATTTTTGTCAGCAGTGCAGAAACTATCAGCTTCCGGAAAATAAAAAAATAAAGGACTTTTCTACCGGCATGAAGGCAAAATTAAAGATGCTCGCGGCCATCTCGCACGGAGCTGATCTGCTGATTCTCGATGAGCCGACGGCAGGACTGGACGTGGTGGCCCGGGAGGATCTGCTCGATATCCTGCGGCAGTTTATGGAGCAGGATGAGAATCACGCGATCCTCATCAGTTCCCA
>CANQEC010000068.1 GCA_947594335.1 uncultured Lachnospiraceae bacterium | reverse complement strand
GGATAGACGAAGTCATGAAGGAGATGAACAGAGAAGGGGGTGAGCCGGATGATAAATCTGCTGACTGAGCTGGAAGGCGCTGTGCGGGTGGCTATGGCTGGACATCTCAGACCGGACGGAGACGCGATCGGCGCCTGCCTTGGCCTTGGACACTATCTGCGGGAGAACGTGCCGGGACTTGAAGTCACAGTATATATGGAAGAGGTCCCTTCGCAGTACCGGCTTCTTAAAGGAGCGGACGAGGTGCGCACGGATTTTTCGGCGGATGAGGAGTATGATGTGTTTTTTGCGCTTGACTGTGCGGACGCGGAACGTCTCGGGAAAGCCAGAAAATACTTTGACTGCGCCCGCAGGACAGTCTGCATTGATCACCATGTGAGCAATCCCGGATATGCGGATGTCAATGAGATCCAGCCGGACGCAAGCTCCACATCGGAGATTGTCTGCGGACTGCTCGATGAGGATAAGATCTCTCTGGCGGCGGCGGAGGCGCTGTATCTCGGAATCGTGCATGATACGGGGGTATTCCGCTATTCCTGCACGGCTCCGGAGACGATGGAGATGGCCGCAAAGCTGATGCGCCGGGGAGTTGACAGCCCAAGGATTATCAATGAGTCGTTTTATGACAAAACCTATGTCCAGAATCAGCTTCTGGGCCGGGCTTTGTCCCGCAGCGTTCTGCTTTTGAACGGCAGGATTATTGCCAGCTATATGCGGTTAAAGGAGCTGGAGCTCTACGGAGCTGCTTCCAGCGATATGGAGGGCATTGTTGAAACATTAATGGGAACGACGGGGACGGAAGCGGCGATTTACATGTATGAGACCGCGCCGGACGAGTACAAGGTCAGCATGCGGTCGAGAAATATTGTGGACTGTAGTGTGATCGCCCAGATTTTTGGCGGCGGCGGCCATGTCCGGGCCGCGGGCTGCAGCGTACATGGTGAGATATGTGACGCGGTGGATGTGATCGCGCATCATATGGAAGAACAGATCCTGAACGCGAAAGAGGGGAACCGCGCGTGATTGACGGTATTCTGAATATATACAAAGAAAGCGGCTATACCTCGCATGACGTCGTCGCGAAGCTCAGGGGAATCCTGAAGCAGAAAAAAATCGGCCATACGGGGACGCTCGACCCTCAGGCGCAGGGAGTGCTTCCCGTGTGTCTGGGGAAAGCGACAAAGGTCTGCGATATGCTGACCGGCAGCCGGAAGGAGTACAGAGCCGTGCTGAGGCTCGGTGTTGTCACGGATACGCAGGATATGACAGGAACTGTTCTGGAAAGGCGGCCGGCTGCATGCACGGAGCAGGAAGTAAGAGACTGTGCGGCAGGTTTCGTCGGGAAGCAGATGCAGCTTCCTCCAATGTATTCGGCGGTTCGGGTAAACGGAAAGAGACTCTATGAGCTTGCGCGAAAAGGCATCGAAGCAGAGCGCGAAAAACGTCCGATTGAGATTTTTTCAATTCATATGGAAGAGATCAGACTTCCGCTTGTTGTGATGACAGTCGTATGTTCGAAGGGGACTTATATCAGAACGCTCTGCCATGATATCGGAGAGGCGCTGGGGTGCGGAGGCTGTATGGATTCTCTTCTCCGCACGGCGTCAGGTCCGTTTGCGCTGTCAGACAGCGTAAAGCTGGATGAGGCAGAGACGCTGTATCGGGAAGGCCGGCTTTCGGAGATACTGATTCCGACGGATCAGGTGTTTAAAAACCTGTCCCGGCTGACTCTGACCGCGGACGGCGAACGGCTTGTAAAAAACGGAAATCCGTTTCCTTTGCGGCTGTGCGCGGAAAAAAGAACAGCCGCAGATGGAGAACAGTTCCGCATTTACGGGACAGATGAGAGCTTTCTGGCCGTCTATCAGTGGCGCGCCGGCCGCTCGGCTTTTGTCCCGGTAAAAATGTTCCTGTGAACTGCCAATCGGAGGACTTCAGATGAGATACTTTTATGGAACGACAGATTTTTATTCGGAAGTTCCGACTGCCGTGACGCTTGGAAAATTTGACGGACTGCATCTTGGACATCAGAAACTGATCGGAAGGATTCTCGCGAAAAAAGGGCAGGGCCTTGCGAGTACTGTATTTGTGATTGCTCCGCCAGGTGTGCCGCGGCTTCTCACAAGCGAGGAAAAGAAAAGAAGGCTTGAACAGCTGGGTATCGACTGCCTGGTCGAGTGTCCCTTTATCCCGGAAATACTGGGGATGGGGCCGGAACAGTTTATGGCGGAGGTGCTTAAAAAGAAGCTGAAGGCGGCTTATCTGGCGGTCGGTACGGATTTCCGTTTTGGATATCAGAGAAGCGGAGACGTCCGGTTTCTGAAGGAAAGGCAGCGGGAGTACGGGATCAATGTGGATATTATTGAGAAAAGGCGGCTGGGCGGCCGGGTGATCAGCAGTACGTATGTGCGTGAAGCTATGCGGGCAGGGAAAATGGAGCTGGCAGAGGAACTTCTCGGTTATCCTTACTCTGTGACCGGAGTGGTCCGGCACGGAAAACAGCTCGGACGCACGATCGGCATGCCGACGGTGAATCTAATTCCCGAAGCGGACAAACTGCTTCCGCCGAACGGCGTTTATTTTACAAAGGTTTTCTGCGCCGGGAACTGTTACAGAGGAGTCACCAATATTGGCTGCAAGCCGACCGTGGACGGGAGCTTTATCGGGGTTGAGACATATCTGTATGATTTTTCAGGGGAACTTTACGGCAGTGAGATTACAGTGGAGCTTCTTTCATTTCAGAGACCGGAGCGCAGATTCGATTCGGTGGAGAGGCTGAAAGAGCAGATGCACAAGGATATTCTGTGCGGAGAGGAGTATTTCCGTGAACATTAATCTGTGGACCGCGAGTTTTGCCTGCTTCATACTTGCGGCGGTTCTGGTGGCTGTCTCGGCAGTCTGCCGCCGTATGGCAAAAAAAAGGCATGCTTATGCGAAAGAAGCGCGGGGACGCGTCGTACATATTGTCACAGAGCCTGCGGATGCAGAAAAAAATCGTACAGAATTTCATGACAGGCAGTATGCGGTGATTGAATTTTTCGCGCAGGGACACCTGGTGGAGGTAAAAAGTCAGGCAACGATTTATCCGTGTCCGTATTATGTGGGACAGGAACTTGATCTCTGCTATGATCCTGTGGAACCGGAGCGTTATCAGATACTGACAGACCGCAGATGGGAGCTTTCTGCTTCGCTGTCGTACGGACTTTCGCTTGTGATGATCGCGGCCGGCTGTATTCTGTTTCTGATGTTTGCAGGACGGTATGAATTTTGACGGATAAAAAACATGGAAAACGGAGGAATTTTATCCTCCAAATAGCAGGATTTAATTGTTGACGCTCAAAAAAGAATATGTTATAGTAAAAAACGTGTTTGGAAGGGCAGATGCCTGTTCCGCACTTAGATCAGCCGCTGCCCGGAGGCGAGGAGTTTTCCGGCCCGCTTCTTAGCCGCAGGCGTTTATCAGACAGGAGGAAAATTATGATTTCTAAGGAAAAGAAAACAGCGATCATCAACGAGTACGCAAGAAAACCGGGTGACACAGGTTCACCGGAGGTCCAGGTTGCGGTGCTGACAGCCAGAATCCAGGAGCTGACAGAGCATCTTAAGGAGCATCCGAAGGATCATCATTCCAGAAGAGGACTTCTGAAGATGGTTGGACAGAGAAGAGGACTTCTTGCCTATTTGAAAAAGAAAGATCTGGAAGGATATCGTACATTGATCGCCAGACTCGGTATCAGAAAGTAAGCAGCAAAATGGGGGCGGAGCATTCCGCCCTGCTTTGTGTGAATGTTCTGCTGGAAAATGCCGAGACCACTGAAAAGGGGATTTGCCGAGAGTCCTTTTTTCAGTTGTTTCGGACTCCACGCATATCATTCACGGAACCGGAGAAGAAAAAAGAAAAATAAATGGGAAAAGGAGAGATGATATGTACAAGAGTTTTTCAATGGAAATCGGAGGCAGAACACTGACGGTGGATGTAGGGCGTGTCGGAGCGCAGGCCAATGGCTGCGCGTTTATGCATTATGGGGAGACGACAGTTCTCTCCACAGCTACGGCGTCGGAGAAACCGCGCGAGGGGATTGACTTTTTTCCGCTCAGCGTCGAATACGAGGAGAAGCTGTACTCTGTCGGGAAAATTCCCGGAGGTTTTAACAAGAGAGAGGGAAAGGCGTCAGAGAATGCGGTGCTCACCTCCCGAGTGATTGACCGCCCCATGCGGCCGCTGTTTCCGAAGGATTACCGCAATGATGTCACGCTGAACAATATGGTTATGTCCGTGGACCCGGAGTGCCGTCCGGAGATTACGGCGATGCTCGGCTCCGCGATTGCGACGGCCATCTCCGATATTCCGTTCGACGGACCGTGCGCGATGACGCAGATGGGCCTGGTAAACGGAGAGTTTATTGTGAATCCGTCCCAGTATCAGTGGGATACCGGCGATCTTCAGCTCACTGTGGCGTCAACGGGGCAGAAGGTCATCATGATCGAAGCCGGGGCCAATGAGGTAAAGGAAGAGGTCATGATCGACGCGATCTACAAGTGCCATGACATCAACCTGAAGATTATTGAGTTTATCAATCAGATCGTAGCGGAGACAGGGAAGCCGAAGCATACGTATGAGAGCTGTGCGATCCCGGAAGAACTGTTTGAGGCGATGAAGGAGATCGTGCCTCCGGCAGAAATGGAGGAAGCGGTATTTACCGATGTGAAGCAGGTGCGCGAGGAAAATATCCGTCAGATTCAGGCGAAGCTTGAGGAAGCCTTTGCGGAAAAGGAAGAGTGGCTGGGACTTCTCTCCGAGGCGCTTTATCAGTATCAGAAGAAGACGGTCCGCAAGATGATCCTGAAGGATCACAAGAGACCTGACGGCCGCGCCATCACACAGATCCGTCCGCTTGCGGCCGAGGTTGATATCATTCCGAGAGTACACGGTTCCGCGATGTTTACGCGCGGTCAGACGCAGATCTGCACGGTCACGACACTTGCTCCGCTGTCGGAGATGCAGCGCGTTGACGGACTTGATGAGAATATTCAGAACAAGAGATATATGCACCATTATAATTTCCCGTCCTATTCCGTAGGCGAGACGAAGGTCAGCCGCGGACCGGGACGCCGTGAGATCGGTCACGGAGCCCTTGCGGAGAAGGCGCTGATTCCGGTGCTTCCGTCCGAGGAGGAGTTCCCGTATGCGATCCGCACCGTGTCTGAGACATTTGAGTCGAACGGCTCAACCTCACAGGCAAGCGTCTGCGCGTCCACAATGTCCCTGATGGCGGCCGGCGTTCCGATCAAAAAGCCGGTGGCCGGTATTTCCTGCGGACTTGTGACGGGCGATACGGATGACGATTACATTGTTCTTACGGATATCCAGGGCCTTGAGGATTTCTTCGGAGATATGGATTTCAAGGTTGCGGGAACACATGACGGAATCACGGCGATCCAGATGGATATCAAGATCCATGGCCTGACGAAAGATATTGTGAAGGAAGCGATCACGAGGACGAAAGAGGCAAGGGAATATATTCTGAATGAGATCATGCTTCCGTGCATCGCGAAGCCGCGTGAGAGTGTCGGCAAGTACGCGCCGAAGATCATTCAGATCATGATTGATCCGCAGAAGATCGGGGATGTCGTCGGACAGCGCGGCAAGACGATCAACACGATCATCGAGCGTACAGGCGTGAAGATTGATATTACGGATGACGGCGCCGTATCCATATGCGGTACGGACCAGGAGATGATGGACAAAGCGGCCGATATGATCCGTATTATCGTGACGGATTTTGAAGCCGGACAGGTTTTCACCGGGGAAGTCGTCAGCATCAAGGAATTCGGAGCGTTTGTTGAGTTTGCTCCGGGTAAGGAAGGCATGGTTCATATTTCCAAGATTGCGAAGGAGAGGATCAACCGCGTGGAAGACGTTTTGACTCTTGGAGATAAGGTGAAGGTCGTCTGCCTTGGCAAGGATAAGATGGGAAGAATGAGCTTCAGCATCAAAGATGTGAAAGAAAAACGCAGTAAATAAAAGTATGTGAAGACAGCGAGGATGCGCCTGGGATTCGGTTTGGCAAATGTCTGCAAAAGCAGATCCGGATCCTGCGCCGGGACTCGCGAGCGAGTCTTGAAGGGAGCGCCGCAGTTTTCTGGGGCGCTCTTTGTATAGCAGTTTGAAAAAGCTGGGAAAGGTGGTAAAAATGAGATATAAAGTTGTAACCCTGATGCTTGGAATTTCTCTGGCTGCAGTATCCATTTCAGGATGCAGCGGAAACTGGAATCTGAAGAAACCGGAGACGGAGGCGCAGACAGAGACATTGTCCATCGAAGTCATGGATATGGAAGTGGTTTCGGGGACAGAAGCAGAATCCCAGCCGGAAAGCGGTGATCTGACAGACGCGGATGAGATTCCGGGACAGACAGAACAAACCACGCAGCTTTCTGCCGAAATGGATGAAGAGATACTGGTCGAGGATCAGGAAATTATTCTGGATGAAGAAACAGAAGCTGCCGCGGATGCGTCAAAGGAGGCGCAGGAGGAGAAGCTGCCGGCCGGAAGGATCTGGCAGGGGATTGCCGTTCTGCATAATGAGGAAGCAGGGGCGTCAGGGGAACAGGAATCGGAGACGGAGCCGGATATATCCATTGAAATCGTAGATGAAGATGGTGCGGTGACAGAGTTCGCGTCCTACGAAGAACCGGAGAGTGAGACGGAATCGCTGGACGAAGCCGAGAGTATGACAGAGTCGGAAACTGAACCGGAAAGTGAAATAGAATCGCCGGACGAAACCGGAAGTATGACAGAAGCTGTGAGCGAACCAGAGTCAGAGGATGAATCAGAAGGTGGGACGGAGCCGACGGACGAAACCGAGGGCATGACAGAGTCTGTGAGCGAACCGGAGTCAGAGGATGAATCAGAAAGCGAGACGGAACCGGCGGACGAGACCGGGAGTGTGACAGAGTCAGCAGAAGAACCGGAAAGTGAAATGGAGTCGGAGAGCGAGACGGAGCCGACAGACGAACCGGAGAGTATAACAGAGCCAGAAGATGAAACAGAGAGCGAGACGGAATCCGAGAGCGAAGAAGAGGGGCCGGACTTTGAACTGGGAACAGCAATAAATCGCGTAAATGTGCGGACCGAGGCTTCCACGGACACGGAATCAAAGGCACTGCTTCGGCCGGGCAGCAAGGTGATCATTCTTGAGGACGGGGAAGACGGCTGGTCCATGATTAAATTCGAAGCGGAAAGCGGAATTGATACGGGTTATGTCAGAACAGAATATCTGGTTCCGGCTGCCCGGCTTCGGGTCGCCTCGGAGAATGTCAATGTGCGCAGCGAGCCAAACGCGGATTCGGCGGAAAATAAGCTGGGCACCTTTGAAGGCGGAGAGGAAGTTCCGGTACTGGGAGAAACGGGGGAATGGTCTGAAATTCCTTATGAAAAGGACGGCGCCGTGGAAAAGGCGTATGTAAAGACAGAATTCCTCTCGGCGTACGATTATCTGGATTCAGACAGCGCGATCATCGCGGAGTATAAAAACATGCTGGAGGGAGAAGGGGCGGACCCCGAAGAGGTGATGGCCGAGGCTTCTGCCCAGGAAGAAAATCCGGTATCGGACAGCGAAAACGAGCTTCCCAAATGGCCAAAGGATCCGGTTGAGGCACAGTTTGCGCTTGCAAAATGGCTGGTTCCGGATATGGGAACGGTCGGAATTATCTATACAAAAGGAAACAAAGAAACGAGAGAGCTTGCCGGGGTTTATGGCGAGACGGCCCAGAATTATGGGATGGAGCTTGTGGAGGAGACGGTCACAAGTCTGGAAGATATTGATCTGGCAGCGGCGGAGCTGGTCGGAGAGGTGTACGGGATTCTGCTCATCGATGATGAGATTGTCAATTCAGCGGTGAACATTGTCACGGCATATGCGGATGAAGTGGGAATCCCTGTGATCGGCTTAAATGAGGAGCAGGTAAAGAACGGCGCCGCGGCAGCCATAGACAACGGCACATTTTACTTCAGCCGGGGAGAACTTGAAAAACTGGGAATCTATCTGGATGTCGAGGCGAATACCGCCGAATAGTATGCAGGAGGCGAAAACCGCCTGCGGCAAAACGAAGCAGAAAAATAAGGAGAGGATCGGATGACGGAAACAGAGAGCAGATGCAGGGAGAGCGCACAAAAGCTGCTTGATTTTATACAGGAGAGTCCGGACAGTTTTCATACAGTGAAAAACGTGTCCGATATGCTCAAAAAGCAGGGGTTTGTACAGTTGCAGGAAAGCATGGAGTGGAAACTGGAAAGAGGCGGCAGTTATTATGTCACGCGCAGCGGTTCCTCGCTGATTGCGTTTACAATCCCCAGGCAGCCGTTTTCGGGGTTTCAGATGATCTGCAGCCATACCGATTCCCCGTCCTTTAAGATCAAGGAAATTCCGGAGCTGGAGGGCAGCGGATATGTGCGGCTCAATGTGGAAAAGTACGGGGGAGTCTTTCTGGGCTCATGGTTTGACCGTCCCCTGTCGGCCGCGGGCAGGCTGCTTTTAAGGACACCGGAGGGGATAAGCTCTGTACTTGTCAATATCGACAGAGATCTGCTGATCATCCCCAGCCTTGCGGTCCATCTGAACCGGGAGGCAAACGACGGATATAAATATCAGGTACAGAAGGATCTTTGTCCGCTGTATGCGCAGAGTCCGGGAAAACGGACGTTTCTTGCGCTGGCCGCAGAGGAGGCCCAGGTGAAAGAAGAAGATCTTCTGGGCGCCGATCTTTATCTTTACAACCGCCAGAAGGGGACTTTTACGGGGGCGGAGGAAGAATTTATATCGAGTCCGAGGCTGGATGATCTTCAGTGTCTGTTTGCGTCGCTTTTGGGATTTCTGCGGGCGAAGAATCAAAAGAGCGTGAAGATGTTCTGCGCGTTTGACAATGAGGAGGTTGGGAGCAGAAGCCGGCAGGGCGCCGCTTCCACCTTTCTTCCGTATACGCTGGAGCGGATCTGCGGCAGCTTCGGAGGCGGGCGGGAAAAGCTGATGGCAGCCCTTGCCTCGAGTTTTATCGTATCCGCGGACAACGCGCATGCGGTTCATCCTGCTTACCCGGAAAAGTCGGATGCGCAGAACAGGCCGCGCATGAACGGCGGGATCGTCATTAAGTACAACGCGAATCAGAAATATACGACGGACGGAAGGAGCGCTGCTGTATTCAAGCTGCTTTGTGAGCGGGCAGGGGTTCCGTGGCAGACCTATGTCAATCATTCGGACGTGGCGGGCGGTTCGACGCTCGGGAATATCCTGAACGCTCAGGTATCCCCCTATACAGTGGATATCGGCCTGGCGCAGCTTGCGATGCATTCCCCGTATGAGACGGCAGGCGCAAAGGATGGATGGTATCTGGAGCAGGCCGCGGAGAAGTTTTACAGTTCGTCCCTTGCCGTGGATGAAAACGAAACGCTTGTACTGGAATGAAAGCTGAAAAGCTGGAATGAAAGAATAAAAATGTTGACATGCTTTTGGCAGGGTGCTATAATGCCTATAATTCCGTTAGGATATTAGAATCAAAAGAAGAGGAGGAAGCAAGGTTAGAGAAGGAAGCTGAGGAGGAGCGGGAAAAGGCCGAGAAAGAAGCGAAGGAGCAGGCCGGTTCCGGGCAGGCGGTCGTTGATTATGCCTGTCAGTTTATCGGAAATCCGTATGTGTGGGGCGGCACAAGCCTGACGAACGGTGCGGATTGCTCCGGATTTGTACAGTCCGTGTACAAGCATTTCGGCATCAGTCTGCCGCGGACCTCAGGGGAGATGAGGGGAGCCGGCCGGGGCGTGAGCTACAGTGAAGCGATCCCGGGAGATATCGTCTGCTATGACGGGCATGTCGGAATCTATATGGGAGACGGACAGATCGTAAACGCGATCAACAGCTCCAGAGGCATTGGGATCCTGTCGGCGACGTATACGAGTATCCTTACAGTCAGAAGAGTTCTGTAGCAGGGCGGCTGAGAGATCAGCCGCTTTTTCTGTAAAGGCGCACGGTGTACAATTTGAACAAAAATGTAAAAACATGTAAAATTTTGGAAAAAGGACTTATCCAAGTTATCCACAGCCAAAAGCAAGAAAAAGGTGGAAAAACCGATGTTTTTTGAAAATTATCCACATTATCCACAGAAAACACTTTGATTTTGGGGGAATACTCTATCTAAAAAAAAGAACGCGTGTTTTGTGGAGTTATAATAAAATTTGCGTTTTGTCGAAAAAAACCGAAATAGATATTGACATTTTAAGAAACTGATTTTTAGTAAGAAATCCTGCGAATATATTTACACAATGAAAAAAAGTGGCTATAATATAAAACACTGATAGAAAAAGGAGGTGTCGTTATGGCACATGTTTCTAAAGATATGACTTTCGGCGAATTATTGATGCAGTATTATGAGAAATGTCCGAAAATTGTAGATGATCTTATGGAAGCGGGGATGGGGTGCATCGGATGTCCCCATTCACAGATGGAATCCATTGAGATGGGAGCCATGGGACACGGCGTTGATCCCGACCTGCTGGTCGCAAAGCTGAATGCGACGATAGATGCGGCGATTGGTGAATAACGGCAATAAAAAAACTTCGGGAAGAAATACTTTATGAGACGGCATACATTGAATCAGCTTTAGATGATCCGGAAC
>CANQEC010000067.1 GCA_947594335.1 uncultured Lachnospiraceae bacterium | reverse complement strand
GATCTGTTTCCAAAGTTTTTTGTCATTGAACTGCATTTCCTGACTCCTTTGCATGTCTGTTATTGTTTTGCGTTATTATTTTGCACTGCTGTTTTATGCGCAGGCCCGTGTAAGGAAAATTGCTGCTGGCGCAGCACACGGGCCGCGCGGCGGGCAGGAGGAAAAACCGCCTCCTACCCGATCGCGGGCCCTGTTCGCTCCTTCAAGGTTACAAGCCTTGCCCCGAGATGGCCCGCATCCTCCGCCTGGTGCGTCACAAGCAGCAGCGCGCGTCCGTCCAGCGTATCGCGGATGATCTCCGTCACCCGGAGCCTGGTTTCCTCATCCAGCCCTGTGAACGGTTCATCCATCAGGATCACTTCCGATCCGGCCGCCAGCGCGCGGGCGATCGCCACTCTCCGCCTCATGCCGCCGCTCAGCTCCCGCACCGGACGCTCCAGCGCCTCCGGCTCCAGCAGACGGGCAAGCAGTCTGCGCGGATCCTGCAAGAGTCCGTTCTTTCCGGAGACTATCCGGATATTGTCAATTCCGCTCAGATAATCGCACAGCCGGTCCTCCTGAAAAACGGCGCTGATTTTCTTTTGGCCGCTTCCCGTGATCCTGCCGGAATCCGGCTGCTCCAGTCCCATCAGCAGGCGGAGCATTGTCGTTTTTCCGCGCCCGGAGGGTCCCATCAGGCAGCAGATATCTCCCGCGCACAATCTGAGACTTTCCTGCTCAAGCACGGAATTAGCACCATGATAGGATTTCGATACGGATTGGGCGGCAAGAACCGTTTCTTTCTCCCGGTTTTCTGCCCTGCCCTGGCCGCCGCGGAGAGCCTTACCGCTTTGAGACGGGCTTTCGCCCTTCCCGCCTGGGACATCTTCTGCTTCCCTGGCACCTGTCTTCTTTTCGCGGACCGCCGCGCTTTTTGCTGCCTTCCTTCCCGGGACAAACAGCTCCAGCAGCCGCAGAAACAGCTTTTCAAACACCCAGCTCACCACGATGATCACAAATGTCCACGCGAACAGCTCCGCCGTGCTCAGATAGATCTTCGCCATATAGAGCTTTTCCCCGATGGAATGATCGGGCACGCCGATGACTTCCGCCGCCACGCCTGATTTCCAGGCCATCCCAAGCGAGATCCGGCATCCGGCAAGCAGATACGGCATGACCGCGGGGCGGTACAGATACCATATCTTTTTCCACACGCTCATCCGGAACACCTGCGCCATCTCCAGCAGTTTGCGGTCCGTCTGACGGATCCCCTCCAGCACATTCCGGTAAATGACCGGAAACACGACAAGGCAGGTGATCAGAACGGACAGATTCTCCGAACCGATCCAGATCAGCGCAAGTATGACAAAAGAAGCAACCGGCACCGACTGAAGAAGAGCCGTCGGAGGCTCAAGAAATTCTCTCAGCCAGGAAAAACCGCTGGCGAGCGCTGCCATCAGAATACCTGCCAGAAACGCGCCGGTAAAACCTCCCGCGATTCTGATAAAAGATGAAAAGATCGTCCGCCAGAATTCCCCGGTCCCAATCTGGGAGACAAGTGAAAGAACCGCCTCCCGGGGACCGACAAATATGATTTTGTTGTGAATGAGCGCGGCCGCTGCCTGCCAGAGGATAAGCCAGATGATCAGGATCACGGCGCTTCTCATCTTCTTAGGTTTATCGTTCATAATAATACCCTGCGGTCTGCTTCCCGCTTCGGGGCTCCGCTTTATTTTGGCCGATGTTACTGCCGATTTCACAAACGCCTCACCAGGCCACAGTCCTTGACAGACGTTTAGAACACATGCCGCATTTTATCCCAGGTAATAGAAGTCCTCAGCCGGAAGCTGTCCGCCCACCGACGCCGGCTCCATGTCAAACAGCACCTGCAGGTATCCCTCAAGCGCGGTTTTCATTTCTTCTCCTTTGATGCAGGTGATGTTGCAGAACGGAATCGCTTTCTGCGCGATCGGCGCTTTCGCGACGATTCCCTGCGCGGCGATCAGCTCCGCCGCCTCTTCCGGATTCTCGTTCGTCCAGGCCGCGGAATCCTCATGCTCCGCCAGGAAATCCTGCACAGCGTCCGAATTCTCCTCAAGGAACTCATTTCTCGCGATCGTCACACCCGTGACAAGGCTGCTGCCGCCCTCGCCCTGCACTTTCTCCCACTCTTCGGTCAGGTCAAGCGCGATCTTCAGATTCTCATTCTGCACCATGGCCGCCGTCACAAACGGCTGAGGAAGCAGTCCGATCGCCGTGTCATCCTCAGCGAGAACCGACACGACCTCCGTCGGCTCGGACTTGTATTCCAGCGTCACATCATCCGTGCCAAGTCCGTTCTGCTCAAGCAGATACTGGATTGTGTAATCGGGCGTCTGGCCCTTTCCCGTCATGTAAACGGTTCTGCCCGCAAGATCCGCGATGGACTGAATCGAGTCGCCGCACTCCACCACATAGAGTACGCCCAGTGTATTGATATCGATCACACTGACGCCGCCTTCCGTCTTATTGTAAAGGACGCCCGCCACATTGGCCGGAACCATCGCGATATCGATATCCCCGCTGATGACGCTTCCAAGCAGCTCATCCGCTGCCGTCACCATTGTAAATTCATACGGAATATTCGTCTCGCCGTTTTCGGCTTTCTGCATCAGAGACACAATCCCCATCGAGGTCGGGCCCTTCAGGGAGCCGATCTGCACCGCATCCGCATTCCCGGCAGCCGCTTCCTCCTGCACCGCCGCGCCGTCTGTCTCTGTCTCCTCTGCAGCCGATACCATGGCAAAGGTCATCGCCGCCGCCGCTGTCATCGCCGCCATCCACGCCAGTTTCTTTTTCATTTTTCATTCCTCCTTTTCGCTGCCGTCTCCCGTATTTCCGTATCCGCCAAAACACAGCAGACGGCGTTTTTGAAACTCCTCAAAAAGGGGTCCCCTGTTTGTTTATCGCCGCAGGAAAAGATCTTTTTGGGATCTTTTCCTGTCATGCTTCTGCCAGAAACGCCCTGTATCCCCTCACTGCCTCATATATATCCGCCTTGCTCGTCACTTCGCCCGGCGCATGCATACTCAGCACCGGTACGCCGCTGTCGATAACCTCCATACCGTAAAGGGCCAGGATATAGGCAATGGTACCGCCGCCTCCCAGGTCCACTTTTCCCAGCTCGGCCGTCTGGAACGCGACGTCGTTCTGCTCAAAAATTCTTCGGATCTTCGCTATATACTCGGCGTTCGCGTCGTTGGTGCCGCTCTTTCCGCGGGATCCGGTATACTTGCTGACCGTCAGCCCCTTCCCAAGATAAGCCGCGTTCTTTTTCTCAAAGCATCCGGCAAACATCGGATCAAACGCCGCGCTTACATCCGAGGAAAGCATGCTTGAATTTGCGAGACAGCGTCTCAGTCCCAGCTCGCTGTACTGCCCGGCGCAGTCCATCAGCTCCGCCACGGTATTTTCAAAGAAACGCGACTTCATACTGGTAGCTCCGACACTTCCGATCTCTTCTTTATCCACAAGCAGACAGCAGCACGTTTTCTCCCGGGTATCCGTCTCAAGCTGCGCCAGCAGGGAGGTGTACGCGCACACGCGGTCATCCTGCCCGTACGCGAGAATCATGCTGCGGTCAAGCCCGCAGTCTCTCGCCCTTCCGGCCGGCACGGCTTCGATCTCCGCCGAGAGAAAGTCCTCTTCCTCGATCCCGTATCTTTCCCGCAGGATCCGAAGGACATTTTCCCTGACCATATCTTTCTCCTCACTTTTTGGGAAAGATTCTTTCTTCTCACATTTCCCAGAGTCCGCCGCGTCTCCTTTTGCGCCGCTTTCTTCTTTGGCCGCTTCAGCTTCGGCTTTTGGACAAGCTTTTTCCTCCTCCCGCTTCGCGGGTTCCTCCTTCTTCCAGGGCCGCGATCCGACGACCACATCCAGGTTTTCGCCCTCGATGACCGCGCGCGCCTTTTTCTCCATCTGTTCACCGGCGAGATGAATCAGCAGATCCGAGACAAATACAACCGGATCTTCCTCGTCCTCACCGATCCTGATCTCCACCGTCCCGCCGTCCTTCTTCACCACAACGCCATGCAGGGCGAGAGGAAGCGTCAGCCACTGATATTTCTTAATGCCTCCGTAATAATGCGTATCCAGGTATGCCAGGCCGCCATCCTCATAAAGGGGATTCTGTTTGACGTCAAGTCTCGGTGAATCAATATGCGCTCCGAGAATCCTCATCCCCCGCTCCAGCGGTTCTCTTCCGATATGAAACAGCGCGATCATCTTGTTCCTGCATATTTCATATACCCTGCTGCCCGCCGCGAGCGTTTTTTGGGCCGCGCGCGCCTCATCCAGACTCACGTAGCCTGCCTTTCTTGCCAGACGGACCGCCTCCTTTACACATTCCCGCTCCGTCTTTCCATAATCAAGAAACCTTTTGTAACCCGTGCAGATTTTCTCCAGCTCTGCAAGCTGAGTTTCTGAATACATATTCCATGTATCCGTTCTCCTCATTTGGCATTCTCCTCACAGTATTTATAAATGCTGACCCTCAGCACTTAATTTTTTATTATACTTCACATTCCTTATAAAGACAATCCCCATTTCCTTCCATATAAAGAAAGAACGCGGCCCAGGTGCTGCGCCAGCAGCCGCTTTCCATACCCGGGCCTGTGCATGAAAACAGGCCAGACTGGAGAATGAAATCCAAAAATCCGAATCCCATTCGCCGATCTGGCCTTCCTTTTGCTGCTGAGATACTGTTCCTTTCGTCTCTTCCCTGGTCCCCGGCTGTGTTCAGCACGTCTCCCATTCTTTCATGGAGTCCTGTCCAAGATTGATACAGATACAGTCCAGAAGCTCCATCTCACTCCGGAATTTCTTCACAGAGGTTCTGCCCGGATCCATCAGGATCCCCTGCCAGCCGCTTTGCTGCCGGCTCTGTACGATAATGTCAAAGGTTCCGCAATTCCCGCTCTGCTTCTCCAGCTCCGCATCTTCCATCATCTGATGCGGTACGCCGGCGCCCTTCAGCTTCGGCCTGCCCAGAAACGTGCGCCTTACCTGGAACGCCTGCGGATACCCGACTTTGTCAAACAGAGCGTCCACCTTCAGCAGCAGCGCGCCGCATCCTGCGAACGGCAGGGGGGCGAACATCAGCTTGCTGTACACCCTGCCTGACAGATCTTCGCCGTATCCGTCTATGCAGAGCCTTACCATATTCATGGGAAAAACTGCCGCACTGCTCATCTTCCCATCACCTCCTGTCCCTGCAGTGAAAGTTCTTCCAGCTCGTATTTCAGTTCCAATTTCCGATGTTTCAGTTTTTTCAGAAAATTCCTTCTGATTCTTTCTGTTACCGCTATTCCCGCCTCGTAGGAGCATGCCGTCAGCAGAATCACATACTGGGCAGGGCCGCTGCGCGTCACCACATCTCCGATACGAAGGGTCTCTTTGAGCACCTGCTCCAGGACGCCGGCGGCTTCCACCAGTCCGGAATCCGTCGCCGCTCCATACCAGAGCTTCCCAAGACGACAGACTGTCAGAAGCAGTATATATTCGGAAATTCCGATTCGGCCGATGCGCCTCATCTCCAGGCGGTAAATCTGCCGGAAGATCTGATAATCACAGAAAAAGGCTCCCTGCGGCTCTTTCTTTTCGCTCGCCTCCTCCATGATGCCCGCGATGTCTTCCGTCTGTATCCCGCTGTCCGTGACGACATTCTGGAAAATTTTCTGCAGCTTTTCCGGCGTCTTTATGCCGAAATTCTCATAGAACTGCCTCTTTGCCTTTTCATACTGGAGCAGCGCCTGGTCATATTTCTGCTGCTTCTGCAGGCTCCTGACCAGCCAGCACTGGATATCCTCGTCCAGCGACTCGTACACCGCGACCTTCTGGCAGAGCATCTCCAGCTCGCCCCACCTGCTTTCCCGCTCGTAAATATTTCCCAGCATCTTTGCCGCTTCCAGATACATCATCTGATATTTCAGGATCTGGGGGCGCATCCATTCCTCGCCGGACAGCCTGGCAGAAATATTTCCATGATAGCTGTCGATCGCCTCACGGCACAGCTTTTCTATTTCCGAATCGTCTGTGAGTTTTTTTATGTCATTATTGATCTTTTCAAACTGCTCATAGTCTGTCTCGACCGGGATTTCCGGATTCCACTGGTATCCTCCCGGCTGTGTACAGATATATTCTTCAATTCCCAGCTCTTTTAATCTGCTCCGAAGACGGTACATCAGATTTTTCAGCGCGCTCTCCGGATTCCTGGAATTTCCCGCCCAGAATTCTTCATTCAGCCTTCTGCCCATCACGGGAGCGTTTCTGTGAATAATAAGATAAGCCAGCAGCTGTACCATCCTGTTTGCGTGAATATCTTCTTCCCTCAGAACGGCTGTACCATTTGTCAGAGAAAAGCTCCCAAACAGCGTTACTTTTACAGTATCCTTCTTCATTTCAATCATGCCTCTGTCGTGTCAGTCTCCTGCTGATCCGGGTCGTCCCCGGAAACAATCGCCGAATCCATAAAATGCAGCATCTCCATTACGCTTCGAAACTGCATTTTTTTATCTCCCTGAATCCAGTGTATCTGACCCTGCCAGGTGAATTTCTGCTGATTAACAATCTCAATAACAAATGTCTGTTTTTTTTGTTTTTCCGCATTCATAAAATTTCAACCCATTTTCTTAAATTATGACCTGATTATAGACCTTCCCGCGTCACAAAACGGTCATTTTGTGCAATCTTGTCATTTCGGCACAGATTTCGGACCCGCGGCACATACAAAAAAACACTTTTTTGACTCGCGCCAATCCTTAATTGATTTCCCTTCTCCTACGTGATAGAATAGATATATTGAACATCTGCAGGGGAATCTGTAACGAAATTTTGATAAAGGATTTTCTCTATTATTTTTCTTAAGGAGTACACGTGTTTTAATGAAAAAATGGTTTGGAAAATTACTGCCGTCATTTTTGACGTGCCTGGTCGGTATTGCCGCTGTTCTCACAGGGATTACCTATTTTAACTTTATCTCTCAGAAGATTTACAACGACAGCACAGGCCATCTCGAAGAAATCTACGGGCAGGTCAACCGTTCCTTTGGCGCCTTCGTTGAGAGGAACTGGGAACTCCTCGAAAGCTGGGGGAATTGCTTTAACCTGGTACAGGAAATGGCCGACCCGGAAATTTCCCAGGATGACGCTCTTTGTGACTTCATCACAAAGGAGCAGGAGTGCTGGGGATTTACGGAATTTTATTTCCTCTCCAGGGACGGATCCTGCATGACGCTCTCCGGCAGCAAGGACCACATGGATCTGGGGGACGCATGGGACAGCCTTATTTCGCAGGGAGAACCGGTCATGTCCAGTGAGACACTTGCCTCCGGTCAGAACATTATCCTGTTTGCCTCTTCCGTCCCGGAAGGCACATACAGGGATTTCTCTTTCGGCGCCGTCGCCGTCAGTTATACGAACGCGGATATAGCAAGCTCTCTGAACGTGGATGCCTTCTCCGGAAATGCCAGATGCTTCGTGATCCACAGCGACGGGATTGTGCTGCTCTCCACTCAGACGGGAGGCAGCGTATTCGACAATTATCTCGTCTATCTGCGGGCCGCATCCGACCTCGGCAGCGCAGATCTGGACCAGCTCCAAAACGACTGGCTGAACGGAAAGTCCGGCCTTCTGCAGTGCAGGATCGGAAACGTCAGCTACTGTATTCTGTACCAGCCTGTCGGCTACCAGGATTATATCCTGCTGAGCGCCGTGCCGCAGAATATCATCAGCGCCGGTTTCCTGTCCGTCCAGAAGACCACGATCGCCGTCTTCATTGTGATCTTTCTGCTTGTAGGGACAATGGTGGCCGCCCCGATCATCCGGAACATCCGCAGACAGTCTCAGAAAAGCAGGATGGAAGTCCGTTATCGGGAAATCATGTTCGACGTGCTCTCCAACAGCGTGGACGATATCTTCATGATGCTGGACTCCGTAAACTACAGCGTGGAATATATCAGTCCAAACACGGAACGTCTGCTCGGCATTCCGCTGCAGGCTGCCTCCGAGGACATCCGGATCGTGGGAAAATGCGCCGTCGGCGGCGATATTATGTTCCCCAAAGCCGAACTTGAGGCGATCCCTCTTCAGGGCAGCCGGTACTGGGAATGCGAGTACATGCACCAGAAGACCGGCGAACGCCGGTGGTACCGGATGACGGTCTACCGCATGGACATCCAGAATGTCATTAAATATATCATCGTGCTTTCCGACCGCACACAGGAACAGCAGATGAACCAGAAGCTGCAGGAGGCTCTGACGGCGGCCAGGAGCGCCAACGAAGCGAAGAGCAATTTCCTCTCAAACATGTCGCATGACATCCGCACGCCGATGAACGCCATCGTGGGCTTTTCGATGCTGCTGGAAAAGGATGCGGACGACGCTGCCAAGGTGCGGGAATATACGCGCAAGATAACTGCCGCCAGCCATCATCTGCTCAGTCTGATCAACGATGTGCTGGATATGAGCAAGATCGAGAGCGGGAAAACTTCCCTGAACGTGGACTGCTTCAATCTTCCGGAACTGCTTGACGAGCTGAACATCATTCTAATGCCGCAGGCAAAAGCGAAGAATCAGACCTTTGAGATCCATGTGCAGGGCACGCCTCCCGAACAGCTGGTCGGCGACAGGCTCCGGCTGAATCAGATCCTGATCAACCTTCTGTCGAACGCGGTCAAATACACGCCGTCCGGCGGAAGAATACAGTTCCAGGTGAGCGAAATAGAACAGCCCTCAGCGCAGTACGCCAGACTGCGGTTTTCCGTGCAGGACAACGGCATCGGAATGAGCGCGGAATTCCAGAAGCATATTTTCGCACCTTTCAGCCGCGAGATCAGTTCCGTCACCAACAAGATACAGGGGACGGGCCTGGGCATGGCGATCACAAAGAATCTCGTGGATCTGATGGGCGGCATCATCCAGGTGGAGAGCGAGCCGGGATGCGGGAGTACCTTCACCGTGGAGCTTTCTTTCCTCCTGCCCAGACAGGAGGAGTCCGCGCCGCTGCGCCACCAGCAGGTCACTCAGACACCTGCCGTGAACGATGAAGACAGTGTGATGAAAGGACTCCGGTTCCTCGTGGCGGAGGACAACGAGCTGAACGCCGAGATCCTGACCGAAATTCTGGATATGGAAGGAGCAGTCTGCGAGCTGGCGGCGAACGGCCTTGAAGCTGTAGAAATGTTCAAAAAATCGGAACCCGGCTATTATGATATGATCCTGATGGATGTGCAGATGCCTGTGATGAACGGCTACGAGGCCACCCGGCAGATCCGTGCCTGCGGCCATCTTGAGGCAGGCACAATTCCTATTGCAGCCATGACAGCCAACACTTTTGCCGAGGATGTGCGCGATGCCATGGAGGCCGGGATGGACGGCCATCTTGCGAAACCGATCGACATGGACGCCGTAAAGGAAATGGTTGGACGGCTTCTGAAACAAAAAGGAGGAGAAATCAAATGAACAAAAAGGGGACATTTACCCTGCTGGCGCTTACCGCCGCAGTCATTCTGACCTCCTGCCAAAAGGCAGAGGATCCGAACCACGTTACCCTGACCCTCATGGGCAGGGGCAGCGATCTGGAAAAGAGTTATATGACCAGTATTTTTGAGCAGTACGAAAAGGCTACCGGAAACACCCTGGATATCATTTCCTACAAGGACTCTGATTTTGAAGTAAATGCCTCCGAAGAGTTTGCAGAAGGAAACATTCCGGATATCTTCCTGCATTTTCACAATGCGGATCTGAACCGTTTCAATGTTTCCGAAAACTTTCATTATATGAATGACGAGAGCTGGGTATCCGACCTGACGGACAGCGCGCGTGCCTACTGCAAAGATAAAGACGGAAATATTCTGGGCCTGCCCTTCTGGGAAAGCTCCGTTTCCGGCTGTTACTACAACAAGACGATTCTGGATCAGCTGGGATTAAAGCCTGCCGCCAGTCAGGCTGAGTTTGATATGCTCTGCCAGGTGCTGGCCGACACGGGCTACACGCCGATCCTCTGGCCGGCAAACGGATGTACCTGGATGTTCCAGTTCGGCCTGGATCCCATCTTTGCGGACGATCCTTCCCTGCTGGAACAGCTGAACGGCAATCAGATCACCTACGCTGAAATCCCTCAGGTGGCAGACATGGTGCAGTGGGCGGCGGACGCTGCCAATAAAGGCTGGTTCGGATCCGACTATCTCGGAGAAGGCTGGGACGACATCAGTCCCGCTCTTGGTTCCGGGGAAGCAGTTATGACCTTTATCTGGGATACCTGGTTTTATACAGACTTCGCGGACAATAATAAATATACCGTTGATGATTTCGCCCTGATGCCCGTATTTATGAACACTGTCAGCGAAGGTACCTACGAGGGCGGCAATCTGAACATGATGATGGTCAACAAGAACAGCGACCAGCTGGAAGCGGCCCTGGACTTTCTGTCCTTCTGCGCCTCCAGTGAAAATTACAACATTGCGTTTGACGGGATCTCCACGGTGAACTGCTTCAAAGGGCAGACGACCAATATCCAGTCCCGGATGGTGACAGACGCGCAGTCTTCCATAAAGGAAAATGAACGTGTCTCCACCGCCGCCTCAAAGATCATCGGCTACAGCGCGGACGATGTGTCATCCGCCTTCAAAGCTCTTTTTTGCGGGGAGA
>CANQEC010000066.1 GCA_947594335.1 uncultured Lachnospiraceae bacterium | reverse complement strand
GGCCAGATGGCTCTGCTCATGGGATTTTCTGCTTCTCTTTGTTCTGTACTCTCCCGCACCGGTTCTCTCCACTCTCCCCTTCCGCTTCGGATCACCTTTATGATTATTTTAATTCCCTCCTTTATCAGGAAAATTCCTAAAGCAGCTTTACCAAAAGTTAACAGAAAACGAAACACCAAAGCCGCCATAGAATCTCCTGCTCTGAACGTTTTCACAAAATCTATGAAAAGAAACAGTCCCGTCGTTAATGCAGCGCCAATCAACATTATCAATAAACCGAAATAGACGGTAAACACCGTAGATTCATAGGGATATTCTATTTTCTGCTTCCATTTATATAGGAAGAGAATATCCTGCTCCTTTTCCATAAGACGCTGTGCCTGCTTCATGGTCATGCCAAGTTCTGCAAGCTTTTCGATTTCCCTGTCCAGGTAAAATTTTTCTCCGACTTTTCGTCTGTGCCCCGACGCCTCCTCGACTTCCTCCCACACTTCCGGTATAAAGTCCCGGTCACGGCTGTTCTGATAATGCCATTGCGCCTCATCGTAGATCATCATGGCTTCTGAAAAAGTGAGTTCATCTTCCTCAACCATTTCCAAAAGCGGTTTTGGAAAGATTTTTGTTCCAGGTTTAAACACCCACCTGTCTATGCTCCGCGGCCGGTAATCATATCTCCAGAAATCCAATCTGTCAAACGATTTCTTATAAATCCCCTGCGTATATTCATAAATTCGCCGCACCGTTTCATCGTCAGCCCCGCATTGCTTCAGACGTTTTTTAAATTCATTTGTATACTTCTTCTGCAGAGCAACCAAGGTATAGTCAGCGAGACTCGCTGTCATTTTATCTATTCTATCCTCTGTATCCATATATTTCTCTGTCTCCTTTCTTCCTGAAATGCAGGTTTGCGGTTTTTACAGACCAGAATCCGCCGCGAAACGCCAGATCGGCGTCAAACCTGTTCCCCGGTATTCAGAGTTTGTCATACTTTAAGGAATTTCCCCGTGCCTTTTCGACCGGATATTTCCTTTCATTCTGATCCATCTTCATATTTACGATCTCATCCACATCCAGACCAAGGCTGTCCAGCATATCCTGACAGTACACCAGAACATCCGCCAGTTCCTCCTTCACATGCTGCAGGTCATATTCTTCCTCGCTCCACTGGAAACACTCCAGCAGCTCTGCCGCCTCGATCGCGATGGATTTCGCAAGATTTGACGGCGTATGGAACTGATTCCAGTCCCTGTCTTCCCTGAATTTTCTGATTCTGCTGATTGTATCCTGGTTCATAATTCTTCTCCTTTTCTGTTTTTATAATATCATATCTCCCTTTACCACACAATGCAAGTTTCATGTTGCCACATTCAGCTCATCCGCTTGAACGAAGAAAGCTCCTGTGCTATTTCAATAGGACGAAAGGATTTGGGACACTAAAATTTTACCGGACGGCTGGCCTTTATAAGCAGTCAAATTTTGCAGTCAAACGGGCAAAAAACGTGGGAGATACATTTGATGATCATCGAATGTTTGGCGCTCTGACTCAGTTATTCGCCTGCGTATACCTGAGCGCCCAGTTGTCAAAATGCAGTCCTCTTAATTCCACAGGCGGCGGACAGATCTCCGGGGATTCCAGCGGAACAGGTTCGATCGCACTCTCTCCCCTCGTTTCCAGAGCGTGATGCCATTCCTTATTTACCCACTCGGACACAGCCGCGCTGCGGCTCCAGAAAAGATAGAAAATATCTCTCGTCTCAATCTCCCGAAACAGCCGTTCTTCCCAGTGTTCTCCCGTCCGCAGGCTTTCACGGTCAAAAAACAGATCCAATTCCGGATTCATTGCCTGCATCCCCTGAAGACGCGCCACCACCTGGGCGCGGTCCTTGCTGGAATAGGAAGCAAACGCGCTGCGGATCCGGCGTGTCTCAACCGGAATATTCAAATTCCGCGGTTCGTTTTTCTGTACCCTCAGAATCAGGCGCAGATCCGCCAAAACCATGATTCCGCTGTAAACTCTGGCCTGGACGATCGCCTGTTTTTTCGCAAAGGCCTCCGGCAGGTAAAGCAGAAAACCGCAAAGGGAAAGTCTGCCGTTCCACAGCAGGCGGGCTGTTTTCTCTTTGATCTCCACATCCTCACTCCAGATAACTACTTTCAGCTCCTGCTGCCGGGCAACTTCAAAAATACCGCTTGTCGCAGCCGCCGCCGGGGCATCAAATTCCCGCAGCAGCTCCTCCACCAGAGCTTTTTCTTCCTGCCGGTACATATACAATTTGAGTTCAAAACTGCTGCCCGTCTCAATCTGCGCCGGGGCAGCAGCCTTAAACTGCACCTCATCCGTCACAATATCCCGGGAATCCGAAACGGAGCGCCTGTTTTGCCTCGCTTCCCTCTCCTTTTCTGTTCCTGGTCTTTCCGAAATTCTCTTTGCTTTTTTCTTTTCGGAATTTTTCCCCAAAGTTTTCTCTTTGTTTCCGGAAAACACTTTTTTCAGGGAAGCCAGAACTTTGGAATCACGGGATTTTCTTCTATGGAGTCCTGAACCCGCAGGTTTCCCGGCAGCTGGTGCCCTTTTACCTGATTCTCCAGCTGGCATATTTTGGAAAAGCGGCATGCCGCCGGGTGCAGTTTTTCCTCCAGGAGCTTCAAAATATGGCGTATTCTCAAATTTCTCATATTCTGCTGCCCTCTGACGCAGACTCTCATTCATTTCCCTGCAGGCTTCAAGATAATCCCGCAGCAGGCTCTCTGTTTCTTTTACATCAATCCTCCCTTCTGCCTCCTCCTCAATCTTTGCCCAGATATGCTCCATCTCGCGGCATTCATTCTCCAGGAGCGTTCCCTGCTCCAGCAAAGACGAACTGTCACAATATACGCTCGGGCCTCCTTTTTCAATGCCGCCGTTCCGGCGCCCTTCCAGTTCATTCGTAATCACTGTCAGAAGCAGGAGGGTTCTCTTTAAGTATTCCGTCATTAAAATCACATTTTCAAGAAGTACCCCGTACGGTGATTCCGAAAATTCCTCTGATAAAATCCCGGGATCCTCCCTGAAAGCTTCTTCCTTTAACAGCATCTCTTTCAACAGCCTGTTTTCCTGCTCCAGCTTTTTCCTCATTTCTTCAAGCTGTCCAGAAAGCTGCCTTGTACATTTTTCCAGTTTTTCAAAAATTTTCTCTTCCTCTTTCATGGCTTTTCCGCTCCCGCAAAATCATACATTCAACTGCTTTTCCATTATCTGATAATATCCTGATTCGCCGCACAATGCAAGAGTTCTCCCTGCATTCATGGCGTCAGGCAGCTCTTAAATCTTTAAATAATATTTGCGCATACTTCGTTTCAATGCTATACTGTGTCCATTAAAATCCTGTGCTGTCCTGAATATTTTATAGGAAATCTACGGAGGAATTATGAAAATCACAACTTTAATTGAAGATACTGTCAATACCTGCCAGACAGAAGATGCTGGCTGCGGCAGGCAGAAAAACGTACAGGCTGAACACGGACTGAGCTTTTATATTGAAACGGCACGTCATACGCTTCTGATGGACACCGGCGCGTCGGATCTGACCTGGGAAAACGCCGGGGCGCTCGGCGCGGATATCCCAAAGGTGGATACGGTCGTCATCAGCCACGGACACTACGACCACACGGGCGGCCTTCTGGGATTTGCCCGCCAGAATACACACGCGGAGATTTATCTGAAAAAGTCAGCGTCCGGGAATTTTTTTCATGGGGAGCGGTATATCGGAATCGACAAAAATATTCTGAAGCTGCCGAATCTGCATCTTATTGAAGAGGATGAATACAGGATTGATGGAGAACTGTCCCTGTTCTCAAATATCACGGAGAGGAAGTTATGGCCGGAGAGCAATCTTGTGCTCACCGAGCGGATTGACGGAAAGGATGTGCAGGACGACTTTGCCCACGAGCAGTGCCTTGTGATCACTGAAGGAGAAAAAACTGTACTGCTGTCCGGCTGCGCCCACAACGGCATCCTGAACATCCTGAACCGCTTCCGGGAAATCCGTCATGCCTGGCCCGACGCTGTAATCAGCGGATTCCATATGATGAAAAAGACCGCTTACACGGATGAGGAAATCCGTAATATTCAGGAGACCGCACGGGAGCTTGCAAAGCTTCCTTCCGAATTTTATACCGGTCACTGTACCGGGAAGGCAGCCTTTGACATCATGAAAAGCATTATGGGAGAACAGCTGCATCCGATCTGCTCCGGAAGCGTTATGACACTGTAAATGCACCGCCGTTTACCCGGAAAAGTTTTGTCAAAAACATTTAACCAGATTTACAAAAGTTCACAAAGTTTCCCGATCTATCCAGGCAGACAAAACGGATACTCCGGCGAGAGATTGGTATGAATATAAATGGCGTCCAGTCCCGCATTCTTCGCTCCTTCAATATCACATATCATATCATTTCCGACCATAACGCTCTGCCTGGGATCAATACCGCTTTTTGCAATCATCTTTTCAAAAAAAAGTTTGTTCGGCTTTTTTACACCGTAATCTGAGGAAATATAGATTCCGTCAAAACAATCCTCAATTTTCAGCATGCGAAGCTCATACTCGGTAAAGGCCCGCTGGGCGTTCGTCAGCAGATAAATATGCTTCCCCTGTTCTCTCAGCTCTTTCAAAGATTCCTGTACCCTGGGATACAGGCGAATGTATTCTGTCGAGACCGCCCGGAAAAAACGGCAGATCCATGAAACCTGCTCGTCTTTGGGCTCTGCGCCTTTCTCCTTGAACAGCCGTGCAAACACGTTTTCGATCTGAATTTCCTCCCGGCGCTGTTCTTCTTCTTCCCTGATCCTGCGAAACGCGTCTCTCATCCCGGCCGGATTGTACCACGCCTGAAAATAACCGTAGATCAGTGTCATTTTCTCCCACACATAAGAACTGTCCTCATCTGTGTGGATATCTGCCAGCGTCCCGTACAGATCAAAAATATAATTCTCATATTTCATATGCATTCCCCCTCGCTGCGTTGCTCATTCTGCACATAAATATTTCAGCTCCGCTTTGCGTGAAACAGGACATACAGCCCCGGCACCTGACAAACCATGGTTATTTTCGCCGCTTTGGAAAGTACAAAACAGGAAAATTTCCGGTTCACGACATCTCGTACAGACCGTAATTTTCCAGCACTTCGTATACCCGCAGAATCTCCCCCACACTCCAGGCCTGCGCAAAGCAGCCGCGCGAAAACGACGGAAACTCTCCGTCATAAATCTCCGGAAGCTGCCCGATACAGCCCTCGCGCAGAGCGCTTTCCAAAGGTTCCATCTGCTGTCTGACCCTCTCAAGAGCCTGGCGGGAATACTGTTCTGTTTTCAGATAAGCGAGATAATAGGCCCCCAGAGGAAACACCCATACGGTTCCCTGATGATAAGCCAGATCCCTTTTTGGCTGTGAGCCGCCGTATGTCCCGTGAAACTCCGGATCATCCTTTGCAAGTGTCCGCAGTCCATACGGTGTGTACAGCTTCTCAAAAACCGTATCCACAACTTTTTTCTGCTGTACAGCATCGAGAGCACAGAACGGCATGGAAACTGCCCAGATCTGATTGCAGCGTATCTGTTCATCCGCACCGGAAGCTTCCCTTTTCCCATGGCAGCTTCCATTCGTCTGGCTGCCGTCTTCCCGTCCGCCATTTCCGACTTTTCCGCCATGGCTGCTTCCATCATTCCCGCCATTTTCCGACAAAACATCCTTCAGGCAGGAGGCTTTCTCATTCCAGAATTTTTCCCGGAAGGACTTTCCCGCCTTTTGCGCCATGGAATCGTACGCACGAAACTCCTCCGTATTCCCTTTTTGGCACAGCAGCCTTCCAAACATCTCCATTATACGCAGCGCATTATACCAGTACGCGTTCACTTCAACCGGCTTTCCGTGGCGCGGCGTCGGAAGAATGTCGTTGATCCTCACATCCATCCATGTAACCTGATCAAGTCCCTGTCCCGCCGAAAGGAGGCCGTCCTCATCCATATGTATCCCGAACGCGGTTCCCTGCTTATACCAGTCAATGATTTCACACATTGTCGGCCACATTTCCCTGACAAAGTCCAGAGCATCCGTCTCTTTGGCCTGCCGCTGTTCAAAATGCAGATTTTCCGCATCATTGCATCGCCGGACTCTCCCGCCTTCCTCGTCCTGATCTGCCCTTTTTTTGTAATACAGGTACACCGCATTGATAAACAGAAGCGACGCATCCGCCGTGTTGTACATCGGATCATTTTTACCCTCCGGAAACA
This sequence comes from uncultured Lachnospiraceae bacterium, assembly GCA_947594335.1. Lineage (GTDB taxonomy): Bacteria > Bacillota > Clostridia > Lachnospirales > Lachnospiraceae > Choladousia. The sequence continues at coordinate 4,416 of CANQEC010000066.1, read as the reverse complement.
GGTTCGGCATCAACCCTTTTTTGCAGTAAGCGGCGAAGGTCCGAAGAATACTTTTCGCCGCATCAAACTGCCTTGTGGAAATGCAGCACCCGGCCACAGCGATCATCGTATCCCTGCCCCAGTCCTCAAAGAACGGAAAACCGGCCAGGATTGTTTTCCCTTTGGTGGATTCACGCTCTGCCACAAACTGTGCGGCGCTTTTGGCCAGCATGCGGGCCATCTCCCCGCGAAAACCGCTGACATTCGCCAGTTCTTCTCTGTACCGCATGGTTTCTCTAAAAATTCTTTCCGCCAGGTCATCCTCCGTGCACGCAAACTCCATACGGTACACAATCTCCAGCGACACGCGCTCCCCTGCTGCTGCTTTCTTTTCCACACAGTGACTGCTATATGTATTTCCCTGTGGATTTCGCCCGTCACACGCATCATACGCATAATACAAGCCGGTGACCGGCCCGGCAGGAAAAAGACTGACCGTTCCATTCGTCAAAAAACACAGACGCAATCCGGCAGATTCAATCATAAAGCTCTTTCTGCTCTGCTGTTTCTCTCCCAGCCTCCTGATCACAAACTCCTGCTCTTTTTTCGGCTGCTCTCCTTTTGGGCAGAACTGAAGATGCGGCGTTACCTTCAAAACGGCTTCCCCGGCCGTCCGGTTCTCGATCCGGTAGCGGACAGCAATCACATTCTCTCCCTGTTTCATGGCAATTTCCTTTTCAATTTCCACCCCGTCCGCGTGAAAAAGCCATCTGGGATAATCCTCGAAACAAAAACTGTCCAGAAAACGGAATCCTTCCTCATTTCTCGTCTCATCTATGTATCTCTGACTCGACAGATGAATTTTCTTTCCGCCCAGCTCCAGAACCTCCTCCAGACGATGTATCATACTGTACCGGTGATTCGGCGCTTTTATGCAGGCCATGAAAAAGGAATGATCATTTCTTGCGCTCGAACCGATCATCGTCGAGGAAGAAAATCCTCCCAGCCCGTTTGTCAGAAGATAACAGTTCTCTTCTCCGCGCCGGCCGTCCGGCCAGTCGCTTCTCCCATAAACAAATTTCATTCTTTTGCCCTCCTGCCAAGCACGGTCACGGATACCGGTCCTGTCCTGACTTTTTTTCCGTCCTGACAAACATTTTCCTCCATTTGAACAGTTCTCTGCCGTCCGGAAATTTCTCCTGTCTGATTTCCTTTCCCGCGGCCAGGCCCTTCCGCAGTCCGATTTTTTTCAATCTGAACCATTCTCCAACAATCCGAATTTTCCTCAGTACAATTTGCGGCATCTCCCTGCAGTCTCGCCCACTGCCAGCTGTCCTTCCCATCGATCAGCAGTTCCCACCTTCCGGAAGGAAGCACAAACTCCTGCTCTTTGGACGTACTGTTGTACCATACGGCAAGCGTATCCCACCGCTCATGCCCGCTGTTATCCACGCAGAAGCTTACGCAGCCAGGCGCGGGAACCGTTTCCTCAAAAATGCGTTTCCCCGCCTTCCCCGACTTGTCATACAGCCCGGGCATCTGTTTTCTGAATGCAATCAGTCCCCGATAGTATTCCATCAGTTCTCTGTAATCGTACATCCTTCTCCAGTCAAGCTGATTTATGGCAGGAGAAGACTGATAACTGTTCTCATCCCCGCATTTTGTCCGGGCCGCCTCCTCCCCTGCGAGAAAAAACAGCCTTCCCTGACAGGTATAGCAGATGGCGGCTGCCATTTTGTTTGCGCGGACGACCGCTTCGTCATAGTCCTGGAAAGGCTTTCCCGGTTTCAGCGTTGCCGTCAGCTTATCCCACAGAGTCAGGTTGTCATGCGCAGAAACATAATTCACAATCTGCGCCGGGGACTTCGCGCAGAATCTTCCTGCCGTATTCTTTTGCACCGCCTCGTCCGTCCCTGCCCCTGAAATTCTCTGTTTTTTGGTGTCCGCATCCTCTTTCTCCGTTTTTGGCAGATCTGCTTCTGCGTCCTCTTTAGGAATCAGTTCCGCATTTTCCCGCCAGGCCGCATTCTCCCGCCGGTCTGTCCATGCGCGGACGGCGCAGAGAATCTCCTGTTCCAGCCCTGTCCCTCCGTTGACAAAACCCGGCTTCCTTTTTTCAAAGACATGCCCTTTTACCGCGTCTCTCGTCGCGTCGCAGAAAACGCCGATCCCCTCGTCGAGAAAACACAGATTCTCCTTCAGACATGGAATGCTGCCTTTTCGCATCGCGGAAAACCCGGCTCTCCACGGCTCGCCATACAGAATTTTTTCACCGGGTCCGAATTTTTCGTCCAGCGCATGCCGGATCCGGTTCATCAAAGCCGCATCCAGCAGCCCCATAAGATCAAAACGGAAGCCGTCGATGTGATATTCCTCTGCCCAGTATAACACGGATTCCAGAATATAATCTGCCGCCATTTCCCTCTCGCTCGCAAAATCATTGCCGCAGGCGGAACCGTCGGACCAGCTTCCGTCCTCTTTATAACGGTAATAATAGCCGGGAACCGTCCTCTCAAACCAGGAATCCCTGCTGTACGTATGGTTGTAGACCACATCCATGACGACGCGGATCCCGTTTTGATGCAGCGACATCACCAGCTCCTTCAGTTCCCGGATCCGAACCTCCCCATGAAAAGGATCTGTAGAATAAGAGCCTTCCGGCACATTGAAATTCATCGGGTCGTAGCCCCAGTTGTACGATTCTCTTTTTTCCGCGCCATCCGGATCACCGTCTGCACAATCCAGGCTTTCATCCGTTTCCACGTTCCTGCTGCAATCCTCATTTTCATCGGCACCTGGGTACCCATTCCTGCCGTAGTCCGCATAGTTCCCACTGTGCGTTTTCGTTTTTTCACTCCCGCTGCACGCACGCTCCATATCAAATCCAGCGCTCTCATCCACAGACGCAAAATCAAATACCGGCATCAGCTGGACATGCGTTACACCCAGATAGTTCAGATAATCGAGACAGGTGGGATGCTCCCCGTCCCGATCCAGCGTCGTCCCTTTCACCGTGAACGCCTTATACTTTCCCCGCCAGTCCGCCGGAACCCCGCAGGAAGGATCATTTGAAAAATCCTTCACATGCACTTCACAGATGATCTGTTCCTTTGTCTTTGCCGGTGCGGCATCATTTTCCCAGCCGTTTGGATCCGTCCACCTCAGATCCACGACCATACTTCTTGTTCCATTGCAGCCGCAGGCCCTGGCATAAGGATCTGCGGTTCTCTGCCTTCTTCCGTCCATCTCCACGATAAAATCATAATAAACTCCGTGGCAGTCTCCCTGCAGTTCATATTCCCACACGCCTTTTTCCCGGCGCGACATGGCAGCGGAAACGCAGCGCTCTGTCTGCCCATTCGGATAAAGATTCAGAAAAACGCGGTCCGCCAGCGGACTCCACAGCTTAAACCGCGTAAAATCCGGAGTATGGACCGCTCCAAGATCTCCTCCCCTGTAAATACAGGAACTTTTAAATTGTTCACTTTCGTAATAATCCTGCAGCTCTTTCCTGTTCATTACCATTTCCTTTCTTCCCTCTTATTTCAGACTCACCCTCATTCATGACCCGCTCACTTTACCTTCGTGTAAATCCGAACCCCAAACATATTCTCACAAAACTATATCAGATAATCCGCTGTTTAGCAATCGAGCAGGAAGCGGCTTTTTCTCCTGCTCGTCTGCGCGGCCCAGGTACTGCGCAGGCAGCTGATTTCCATGCCCGGACCTGCGCATAAAACCGCAAAAGAAGCTGTCGGAAAATGCCAGATGAAGCTTGTTAACAAGCTCTCGACTGACATATTTCCCGACAGCCCCTTTCGTTCAAATTCAAAGAACCATCTTTTATTCCGGAAAGGTTCTTCTCACGGCACCTGTCCGTCTCAGCCCTTTACTGCTCCTGACGACATACCGTCCACGTAATATCTCTGCAGGAACATGAACAGGATGGCGATCGGAATCGAGATCAGCACGGCTCCCGCCGCGAAGCAGGTATACCAGTTATCGATGTATTCTTTCTCAAGCATACGCCACAGGCCGATTGCCACCGTGTAGTAGTCCGCGTTCGCGCGGCAGATGACCTTCGCGAAGATGAAATCCACCCACGGTCCGATGAATGCCGTCAGCACCGTGTAGACGATGATCGGCTTGCTCAGCGGCAGTGTGATCTTCTGGAAAATCTGCCAGCGTGTGCAGCCGTCGATCAGGGCCGCCTCGTCGATCGCCAGCGGAATCGTATCGAAAAAGCCTTTCGCAATCTGGAATCCAAGGCCCGCGCCGCCGGAGTAGCAGAGGATTAATGCAAGACGGATCAACCCCCCCTCGGAAAGTCCCAGAGCCTTCAGGATGAAATACACGGCCACCATCGACATGAAGCCCGGGAAAAGTCCGAGAACCATCGCCATGTTCATATACGGCTTTCTGAACTTAAAGCGCAGC
>CANQEC010000065.1 GCA_947594335.1 uncultured Lachnospiraceae bacterium | reverse complement strand
GGCGGGGGATCCTCTCGCTGCGGAGCATTACCGGACGCTTGAGAAAACCGCAAAGGACTGTGTCGGATGCGGCCACTGCAGTGACCGCTGTCCGTTCCATGCAGATCAGGAAGCGCGGATGAGGGAAATCAGAGAGTACTTCAGGTGATCATCCGCTCCCGTGCAGAATTCACTGTTAATTATGCAGGGCAGTACCAGTCTGCAAAGATGCTTTTCAGGTATGGAAATGACATACAAAACAGGTATTTGCATAGAAGCGGGTGGGATAAATATAATGTAAGTGTGAGAACGGTATGCATGCGGCCGTCTTGCACTTACTTTTTTATGCGCAGGTCCGTGTAAGGAAACCAGCTGCTGACGCAGCGCCTGGGGCCGCGCGGTGATCAGGAGGGAAATTACAGACCTGGGTAAGGAATATTCAATATGTTTTTTAAAGTTATGAGGTGGAAGATTATGAAAATGAAATATGTAATCGGCGCTCTGCTGGCAGGAACTTTACTGTTTGGGCAGACAGCCTGCGTTCTGGCACAGGATGACCAGAAGGAAACGGAAAACTGGACGGAAATTCAGGAGACGGAAATGACTGAGGAAGAAACAGGAAGCCTTGGGGACAGCACGATCCTGGTAGCGTATTTTTCTGCCACGAACAATACGGAAGGTATCGCGCAGAAGCTGGCGGACGGACTGGATGCAGATCTTTACGAGATTGAACCGGAAGTGCCGTATACGGAGGAGGATCTGAATTACAGCGATTCTTCCACGCGGGCAACGCGGGAACAGAACGATCCGGATGTCCGTCCCGAAATTTCCGGCTCTGTGGAAAATATGGAACAGTATGAAATTGTGTTTCTGGGTTATCCGATCTGGTGGGGACAGGCTCCCAGGATCATGAGTACTTTTATAGAGAGCTATGATTTTGACGGCAAGACGATCGTTCCTTTCTGTACCTCAGGCAGCAGCGGGTTCGGAAACAGTGACGCGGCGCTTAAGGACGCGGCAGAGGAAGCAGAATGGCTTGACGGAGAGCGTTTTTCTGCGGATGCTTCTGATGAAGATATATTTGAATGGGTCGATAATCTCGGGCTGGACGTGGAGATCAAATGAGAGGAAAAAGGCAGAGTCAGGAATAGAAAGGGCAGCTATTTTCAAAGGAGCGGACAATTATGTCAGTACTGGAAAAGATAATTGAACCGAAAAAACAGTTTACAGGCGGAATCCGCCCGTTTGACAACGCGGCTCTTGGGGCGATGATCATTCCTCTGCTCATCGAGCAGCTTCTGCAGGTGGTGGTGGGGCTTGCCGACACGCTCATGGTCAGCTACGCCGGGGAAGCCACGGTTTCCGGAGTGTCTCTGGATACGATGATCTACACGATATTTATCTATCTGTTTACAGCTGTGGCGACCGGAGGGGCTGTGGTAGTTTCTCAGTACCTGGGCGGAAGGGGCAGAGGAAACGCGGATCTCGCCGCGGCCCAGATCTTCCACATAAATATGGCACTTTCCATTGTCTGCATGGCCGTGATGCTCCTGCTGGGGAATGCTGTTCTTTCCGGTCTCTACGGCAGTGTGGAACCGGAGGTCATGGACGCCTGCCGCGTCTATCTGCGTATTGTGACACTCTCCTTCCCGGCAAACGCCATTTACAATGCGGGGGCAGCTCTTTTTCGCAGCATGGGAAAGACCCGGACGACCATGTTTGTCTCCATTGCCATGAATCTGATCAATGTTGTCGGAAACGCGATTGGAGTTTTTGTTCTCCGCGCGGGAGCAGCCGGCGTGGCATGGCCGACCACAATCTCATGGTATTTCGCCGCTTTTGTGATGACGGCTCTCTGCATGAATGAAAAGAACGATGTCTGCCTGCGTATCAGAAAGGCTTTGACTTTTCACAAGACGATGGCCCTGCGCATCCTGAAGATCGCGGTGCCCGGAGGCATCGAGAACGGTCTGTTTCAGCTGGCGAAAGTGGTGCTTGGCTCGCTGATTGCTACGTTCGGGACGGCGCAGATTGCCGCTAACGGCATTGGACAGACCATCTGGAGCTTTGCCGCGCTGGTCAGCGTGGCCCTGTCTCCGGTATATATCACGGTGGTCGGGCAGTGCATGGGGGCCAGAGATGATGAGGCCGCAGACTATTATATGCGCAAGCTTACCCGGCTTACGATTCTTCTCGCCGTCGTGTGGAACGCGCTGGTTCTGCTTCTGCTGCCTGCCATACTTCCGCTCTATGATATCACAGCGGAGACGAAGCGGCTGGTGTTTATCATCGTCCTGATCCATAACATCTTTGCCGGTATTGTTCAGCCTTTCTCCCTGCCTCTTGCCGCGGGACTCCGTGCCGCAGGAGATGTAAAATTTGCGATGTATTCTGCTATTTTTTGCACGGTGGTGCTGCGCACAGCGCTGTCCTTTGTGCTGGCGCTGTGGCTGCATATGGGAGTGATCGGCATTGCGCTTGCCATGGGAATCGACTGGACGGTGAAGGCTGTCCTGGACGTGGTGCGTTACCAGGGCGGGAAATGGCGCAGCTTCAGGATCATATAAATAAAAATTGATAATTCGGCATAAAAGTGGTACTATTTGGGTATCACTTTTTGCATGTCCGGAATGTAAGGATAGCAAGAATGACTGTGTGCTGTGCATTAAGTGAATCAGGAATAAAAGCAGTTTGAAACAAGGATGAACGATAAGCAGGCAGAGGGGAGATGCGGCATATGGATACCCGAAAAAAGATGCTTCCCATTGGAGTGGAGGATTTTAAGAAAATCAGAATTTCCAATTATTATTATGTTGATAAGACCGGGCTGATTGGCGAACTGCTGCAAGGGCCGGCGGAGGTAACTTTATTTACCCGGCCGCGGCGTTTTGGGAAAACTCTGAACATGAGCATGCTGGAGCATTTCTTTTCTCCCGAAACCGGGAAGGAACTGTTTGATGGCCTGGCCATAGCGAAAGAGAAGGTTCTTTGTGAAAAATATATGGGGAAATACCCGGTGATTTCCATCTCTCTTAAGAGCGTGAATGGGAAAGATTTTGCTTCCACGCGCGATATGATGTGTTATCTGATTGGAAATGAAGCGCTTCGCTTTCGTTTTTTGTCTGGCAGCAGCCGGCTGAGCAATGAGGAAAAAGACAATTATCGTCAGCTGATTCGGGTGGATGGTTCCGGTCAAAACAGCTTTTGCATGTCGGAGGCTGTCCTGGCCGGTAGTCTCAAAACCCTGTCTCAGCTTTTATCAAAACATTATAACAGCCAGGTTATCCTCCTGATCGATGAGTATGACGTTCCGCTTGCCAAGGCTTTTGAGCGGGGATATTATGATGAAATGATTATTCTGATCCGCAATCTGTTTGAGCAGGTTTTGAAAACCAATCCGTATTTGAAATTCGCCGTTCTGACCGGCTGTATGCGTATTTCGAAGGAGAGTATTTTCACAGGACTGAACAATCTGAAGGTTCTGTCCGTCTCTGATGTCCGTTTCCATGATCACTTTGGATTTACGGACGGAGAAGTCCGGGAAATGCTGAACTATTATGGTCTTTTGGATCATTATGATACGATAAAGAACTGGTACGACGGCTATCAGTTCGGGAAGAAGGAAGTCTACTGTCCCTGGGATGTAATCAACTACTGTGATCTGCTGCGTGCCGATCCCACGGCCTGGCCGCAAAATTACTGGGCAAACACCAGCGGCAACGATGCCGTGCGGCGTTTTATCCGCGAGGCTGCCACCGCGCAGACGAAGCGGGAAGCGGAAGCTCTGGTGGCTGGAGAGGTCATTAGCAAGGAGATCCGGGAGGAACTGACTTATCGGGATATGTACAGTTCCATCGATAATATCTGGAGTCTGCTCTACGCGACTGGCTATCTGACCATGCGCGGCAATCCGGAAGGAACTGTATTTCCGCTGGCAATTCCCAATCTGGAGATCCGCAGTATCTTTACGACTCAGATCATGGACTTGTTCCGGGAGAATGTAAAAAAGGACGGAGAGGCCATGGAAGGACTCTGCCATGCTTTTTTGCACGGAGATGCCGCTGACGCGCAGCGGCGGTTTACAGAGTATCTGAAAAGGACGATCAGTATCCGGGACACGTTCGCAAGGAAGGATCTGAAGGAAAATTTTTATCACGGCATGCTGCTGGGAATCCTTGGTTTTAAAACGGACTGGTACATTCAAAGCAACCGGGAGGCGGGCGACGGCTGCAGCGACATCATGGTGGAAGCGGAGGACAATGAGACAGGGATCATTATCGAAGTGAAATACGCAGGAGATGGGGATCTGGAAGGATGGTGTAAAAAAGCGCTGGCGCAGATCGGAAAAAATCATTATGAAGAAGCGCTGCGGGAGGAAGGCATGACGAAAATCCTGAAATACGGAATCGCCTGCTATAAAAAGCGCTGCCGGGTCATGCTCTGCGAAGGGTCGCATATGAAAATCAGCTGCTGATACAGCATGAGGGCCGCGTGGCAGGCAGGAGGGAAACCGTCTCCCCGATTGCCAAAAAAGACATTGATAAAGGGCATCATCTGGCTGGTGTCCTTTAAATTTCACTGTAAAAAGTTAATTTTATTAACAAATAAACTGCAAGGTTTTCTTTCTGTGCGTGTATAAGTAATTGAAAGAGGCTTAATCTGGTGAATACCGAATTTTTACGGCAGAAAGGGGGCGGTTGTATGGAACGTGAGATTGTGGAACTTCTCGCAGTGCGCGATGAGCGGGGAATTGAACTGGCTGCGCAGCGGTATGAAAAACTGATCCGCTACATAGCGGGTACGATTCTTGGAGACAGAGAGACATCTGTGGAGGAGTGCGTTAATGACGTGTATCTGAAGCTTTGGGAACATGGTGCGGAATATGACTATGAGAAGGCTTCCTTTCAAACCTACCTCAAGGCGATCACAAGAAACACGGCGCTGAATTATCTGAGAAAGCTGAAAAAGCTTGAGGAAGTGGAGGAGGCAGATGATTCCGACATGCTCCGGTCTGAGTACATTGATTACAGCCAGAATCTGGAACAGAGGGTCATCAACCAGGAGGAGACCGAGGCGCTGAACAGGATTTTGAGATCTCTGAAAAAGAAGGAGAAAGAGCTGGTACTTCGGAGGTTTTATTATCTTCAGAGCACGAGGCAGATCGCGGAAATGATGGATATGTCGGAGAATGCGGTGGACAGCAAGCTCTCAAGACTCAGGAAAAAAATCAGGAAGGTTTATGAGAAGGAGGTGGCGGGATGAACCGCTGGAATCAGTGTCGTCTGATCGATATTCTCAGTAATATTGATCTGTCTCTTCTGGAGGAGCGTTTTCCGGAGGTGGATCTGGAGAATGTGAGACGGATCGCAAAAAGAAAACACGGAAAAGCAGGGATGTGGATTGCTGTGATCTCGGGATTTGCCGCCGGCTCGGCGGCTCTGGCAGGAGTGCTTATATTTTTCCTGTCGCACAGAAAATACACTCCGTGAGATAAAATCTCTGGCCGCAGATGTTTTTCTCCGGGATTAAGGGAAGTACTTATATTAAGGAAATTAAACATTGATTCTTTCACAAAGTTCTGTTATTATAAATGTGATGGTTTTATATAACCATTTTGTATAAGAGGAGGAATTATTTTGAAAGAATCAAATGTGCTTCTCGGTTTAAAGTCAGAAAACAGGAACAGAATTTTCAGATATATATTGGAGAACGGACCGGTTACAGGATCAGATACCTGTTATTCTCTTCACTTAAGCCGGCCGACGGTCGTTCAGAATATTAACGAACTGTGCCAGGAAGGCATAGTTCATGAATTTGGCAGCGTCGGACATACCGGAGGAAGGCGTGCCAAAACCTATGCGGTATCGTCCATGTACCGGACAGCGTTCGGGCTGGATATTACAAGAAATCATGTGACGGTCGTCATGATCGATTTTCTGGGACAGATAATCTATGAAAAACGTTTCCGGGCGGCATTTTCCGCGGAGGAAGAATACTGGAGAAAATTGGGGGAACTTATTTCTGACGTTGTGGAAAAAAAACAGGTTAAAAAAGAGCAGGTTCTTGGCGTCGGCATTGTTCTTCCAGCGCTGGTGACAGAGGATCATCAGCGTGTTTTTTATGGAAAGATTCTGGGGAATACGGGACTGTCCATCAGCCAGCTGACGAAGTCGATCCCTTATCCCTGCCGTATGTACAATGATGCGGACGCGGCGGGCTATGCGGAGATCGCGGAGCGGAAAGACCTTACAAATGCGTTCTACATATCCCTGAGCAATAATGTCGGAGGAGCGATCCTGGTTAATAACAGGCTGTACAGAGGCGAAGGTTCTATCAACGGCGAGGTCGGCCATATGACAGTGGTCCCGGAAGGAAAAGAGTGCTACTGCGGGAAAAGAGGCTGTCTGGAGACGTACTGCAACGCGAGAGTCTTATCCAGCCACTGCGGGGGCGATCTGGAGCAGTTTTTTGAGCGGCTGGAAAACGGGGACGAGGAATTCCGGAAAGAGTGGGAATCATATCTGTACTATCTGTCCACCGCGGTCAATAATGTCAGAATGCTTCTGGGATTTAAGGTCATACTGGGCGGGTATGTCGGAGCGTATATGGAACGGTACATGGAACCGCTGAAAGAACTGCTGAAGGAAAGGAATCCGTTTGAGGACAATGCCGACTATGTGGTTCCCTGCCAGGTGAAGCACGCGGCTCTGGCGCTCGGGGGAGCGATTCCATTTTTACAGGAGACATGGGAACAAATTTAGTGCAGAATAATATCGAAAAATGACGGAAAAAGGTATGCAGGCAAAAAACTGCATATCTTTTTTTAATTTATAGTTGACAAATTCGTCAATCTGATGTAATATCATTATGTAAAACGGATTTACATATCAATGAAATAAAACAAGAGTACAAAATAGCAATGTAAATAGAAAATAACAAAAGGAGTGGTTATCATGGCAGTAAAAGGAAGTATCCCCAAAACAATGAAAGCTCTGGTTGCGTACAGCAAGGATGATTATCGTTTTGAGCCGGAGTATCCGACGCCGGAATGCGGACCGGATGATATCATCATTAAGACAGAGGCCTGCGGAATATGCGCGGGAGATCTGAAGTGCAGCCACGGCGCGGCCATGTTCTGGGGAGATGAGGTTCAGCCTTCATGGGTGAAACCGCCGTTCATTCCGGGACATGAGTTTTTCGGAAGGATCGTCCAGATGGGAGAGAACGTCACGGAATATGAGCTGGGCGACCGTATCACAGCGGATCAGATCGTGCCGTGCGGGAAGTGCAGATTCTGTAAAGATGGTCACTACTGGATGTGCCAGCCGCATGATATGCTCGGATATCAGTATTACAACAATGGCGGAATGGCGGAATATGTCAGATATCCGAAGACCTGCGTGATCAGCAGAGTGCCGGAAGAGATGTCCGTTGAGCAGGCGCTCCTCATCGAGCCATATGGATGCTCCAAGCATGCGGTTGACAGAGCGACCATCAAAAATGAGGACGTGGTGGTGATCTCCGGAGCGGGAACGCTTGGCCTTGGAATGATCACTTATGCGAGAATGAAAAATCCGAAGCTTCTGATCGCTCTTGACATGCAGCAGAACAGACTGGAAAAAGCAAAAGAGTTCGGCGCGGATCTGGTATTCAACCCGGGCGAGTGCGATATTGACAAGGAGATTAAGGCGCTGACGGACGGCTACGGCTGTGATGTTTACATCGAGGCGACCGGCAACCCGGCGAGCGTCATTCAGGGACTTACGATCATCCGTAAGCTGGGAACCTTTGTGGAGTTCAGCGTGTTTGGTAAAGAGACGACGGTTGACTGGTCCATCATCGGCGACCGCAAGGAGCTTGACATCCGCGGTTCTCACCTGAGCCCGTATGCTTATCCGTTTGTGATTGAGAACATGATGAAGGGAAATCTCAAGACAAACGGCGTGGTTTCCAGCATCTTCAAGCTGGAGGACTGGAAAGAGGCATTTGAGTACGCGACGGGAGTGAAGGGTGATTTTAAAGTAGCATTTGTTTTTGATGACAAATAAAAAATAAAAAAGAAAGGATGGAAATGATGATGAAAAGAAAACTTTTGGCAGCAGTTCTCAGCATGAGTATGATAGTCGGAACACTGACCGGCGGAATGACCGTGCAGGCAGAGTCAGAGTCAGACGGAGGGTTTGACTGGAAAGCATATGAGGGAACGACGATCGACGTTCTGTTCAGCGAGCATACTTATGCGGACGCTGTCGAGGCAAAGCTGGCTGATTTTGAGGAGCTGACGGGAATCAAGGTTAACTACTCCTCCATGCCGGAAGCAAACTATTATGAGAAGCTGAACGTAGAGCTCAGCAGCCATTCCGGCACGCCGGACGTGTTCATGACAGGCGCATACCAGTCCTGGGAATACTCCACCGCAGGCTATATGGAGCCGCTGGAGAATTACATCAGCGATCCTGCTCTGACGAATCCGGATTACAACTATGATGATTTCATCCCGGCAGTTATCGACGCTCTGAAGTGGGACTGCGTACCGGGCCATGCCGTAGGAACCGGCTCTCAGTGGGCTCTTCCGATGGGCTGGGAGATCAATATCCTGACCTACAACAAGAGAATCCTTGAGGAGCAGGGACTTGAAGTGCCGCAGACAGCAGAGCAGCTTCTTGAGACGGCTACGGCTCTGAAAGAATTCAACGGAAGCGGAACTTACGGACTTGGACTTCGCGGAACCGCTGACTGGGGAACAATCCACCCGGCGTACATGTCCATGTATTCAACATGGGGCGCAAAGGACTTTGAGATTGAAGACGGAAAACTTGTCAGCAAGGTAAATTCTCCGGAAGCAATCGCCATGACAGAATACTGGGTAGACCTGGTTAAGAACGGCAGCGCTCCGCAGTGGAGCACCTATGGATGGGAGCTCGCAGGAGCTGACCTCGGCGCAGGAATCGCAGCCATGATGTGGGATGCAGACAGAGGCGGATACACGCAGAACGTAGAAGGCGCTTCAGCAGAAGCAGGAAATCTTGCGTTTGGCATGATCCCGTATCCGGAATCAGCTGGAAAGACAGCAGAGGATATGAAGTCCAATCTCTGGGTTTGGTCTATGGGTATGAACGCGGATTCTGAGAAGAAAGAAGCGGCATGGTACTTCATGCAGTACTTTACAGGTCCGGAATTCATGCAGTGGTCCGGAACAGAGGGCGCATGCACCGACACACCGCGTCAGTCCGTACTTGACAGCGACGAGTACATCGCGGCAGTATCCAGCGCAGAAGGATATCTGGAAGCATTCAACACTCTGAAAGATACAGCCAGCATCTTCTTTACAGCACAGCCGTACTTCACAGAGACGACGACCGAGTGGGCGAAGACTCTGCAGGAGCTTGTAGTAGGCAATCAGTACAGTTCCGTCGAGGAAGCCATGAACGAGCTGAAAGAGACCATGGATGGCATGGTGGCAGATCTGGTGGTTGAATAGGCGGTTTCCTGACAGCGGTAAGTAAGATGGAAACCTGCGCTTAGCGGAAATGGATCCGTGAGCGGGTCCTGAATTAAGGAGGGAGGGAGATCCTCCCTCCTTATTTAACAGGCAGCGGGATGTCCCTCGCCTGCGGCCGGACGCCGCAAATATGGGGCAAATATAAAGTGAGGCAGGACATAAATGAGCAAAGATAATAAAAAGAAAAAAACAGGAGAGCTGAATACGATTCCTTTTAAGACACGTGTCCGTCCATATCTGATTGTAGCGCCGTCGCTGATCATCACGATCGGGATCATGGTCCCGTTTGTGATGGCAATCTGGTATTCGCTGACAAATTACTCTTTTAAATTACCGACTCACAAGTTCGTCGGACTGCAGAACTGGGTGAACGCTCTGTCCTCCAAGGATTTCTGGAACGCGCTGAAGGTGTCTCTGCTGTACGGGGTAATTTCTACGGTGGTGGAGATGGCCCTGGGCATGGGGGTTGCCCTTCTGCTGAATAATCTGAACAACCGCCTTTCAAAAATTCTGCGGGTGCTGCTGGTATTCCCGCTGATGGTAGCTCCGGTCACGGCGACGATCGTCTGGCAGCTGATGCTGAACAGCTCGGTCGGTATTGTCGAGAAGCTGCTGAATATTTTCGGTGTGTATAATTTCCCGTGGGCGGCAAGTCCGAGCACGGCGCTTATGACAGTTGTCCTGATTGACGTGTGGGTAAATACGGCGTTTATTGTGCTTCTGGTTCTGGCAGGACTTCAGTCTCTTCCGAAGTCTCCGTTTGAATCTGCCAAGATAGACGGAGGAAGCGCGTGGTTTAACTTTATCAATCTGACGCTTCCGATGCTCAAGCCGAGTATGTACATCGCGCTTTTGTTCCGTCTGATGGCGGCTCTTCAGGAATACGCGATCATCTACGCCCTCACCAAAGGCGGTCCCGGCGATACGCTGATGTCGCTTTCGCTTACAGCGTACCAGACCGGCTTCAAATTCCAGAGATTTGCCGCTGCGCTTCCGTATGTGCTTGTGCTGTGGCTGGTGGTCAATGTTGTGGCAAAGCAGATCGTGAAGAGACAGCGCGCCGCTCAGAGACAGGCGGCAGGTCTGGAAGAATAGTAGAGAGAGGAGAGACAGTATATGGGTAAAGGTAAAGCAAGGCTGAGTTACATAGTCAAAAATTTATTGCTGATCATATATGCGGTGTTCGCGCTTTTTCCCCTGCTGTGGATGATCATCATATCGCTGAAAAG
>CANQEC010000064.1 GCA_947594335.1 uncultured Lachnospiraceae bacterium | reverse complement strand
AAACAGAAACAGTTCAATCAGCAGTTTACATGCAATTATCAGATTCTGGTTCATAAAATTTACCGCCTTTATTCTTTCTTATTGATTTCTTCTCTGATCCGCTCCGCAAATTCCAGCAGTTCCCGCTCCGACTGCACATCCCCCGGATACGGCCATGCCTTCGCACTTTTTTCAAAACGCTTCCGGAGTTTCTCCGCCTTTGCGTCGTCCTGTTCCGCAAGCAGGGCATATGCAAATTCCGTTCGTATCACGCTCAGATACGTTTTCATCGCTTTCATCATTTTTCTCTGATTTCCATCAAGCAGACGATCCGCCGCTTCGCGGCCTCCATCTGTTCCAACGGCGGATAGAGATTCCGCAGTCTGTCCTCCGTTTCCATTCTCAGAAATGTTTTTGTCCGCTTCTTTGGAGGACTGCAGCAATCCGAACTGCGGTTTTTCCAGGATCAGTTCACAGTATATGCGGTCGCAGTTTAAGAGGACACGGTGCAGGCCGAGGATTGCCGTATCTTTCTCCAGCAGATCCTTCATCAGACAGTCCGCCTCTTCAAAACGCTGCTCGTCCATCAGCCGGTTGCAGGCAAAAACGGCCAGCGCGGCGGCCAGGCTGTTTTTCATCTCCTCCCCGGAAGGAAGCACAAACCACTCCTGCGGCATGTCGCGAAGCCGAAGCCCCCTGGCCATCTGCTCGTTTATCTTCAGCTGGATCCACAGAGCACGCATGGCGGCCGGATTTTTCCCGAGCGACAGCGCATTGTATCCGTCATTGTCAACCATCTGGGAATGTATCGGGATTCCGTTCATCAGCGCAGACAGAATACCGGCAGCCGCCATCATCAACAGAAAAGCAGGAAGCAGTCCTTTTTCTCGGCGCAGCAGCCAAAAACCCGCAAAACATATAAGTCCGGTCCCAAGGTTCATCAGAGAACCTCCAAGATTATACAGAACAACCGGAAATCGCCCGTCTTTTTTCAAATCCGGCGGGCTCATCAGACACTGTCCGCCCGTCCCGGCAATCGACTGGCGCCGGAAGCGCAGCCGTCCGTTTCCCCGGATCCACATGAAATTTGCGATGCGGAACGACACAAAATGATATCCAGTCAGAAGTCCAAACACAAGATGTCCCGCCTCATGAATCAAAATCTGCAGACAGACAGCCACATAAAGAGAAAGCAAAAGCAAAACCAGAAAGTCGGCCCAGAAATCATCCGGTTCCGCAGCCGCAGCCGCATACATAGCCAGCAAATAACCGCAGGCGCCGCCGAACAGCAGAGCCAGCGCCATGATGATATATTTTTTCCAGTTTACCTTCTTTCTCTCAGATTCGTTATCCTTAATTTTTCCTTTCAAAACTGCCATATCTGCCTGCATCTCACTTTCCTGCCCTGTCATTCTATTTTCGCGGGCAATGAATCTCCAAAATCTGACATATGCCCAAAGGAGTATCCCGCTGCATGCAGTGGGAGATTTGATTTAAAGAAATATTCGGGAATCTTTTAATCTTACTATCATATTATACAAAACCTCTGGTTTTTTCAACATTCATTTACGGTTTCAAATATTTTTTCGGCCACGCAGACAACGTCAGGAAATAATTTCCCACAAGACAAAAACCGCCAAAAGGCATATCGCAATACACCTTCCAGCGGTTTCCTGTTTTCTGTCCCAGGACTCTAAAACTGCCGTCAGACATTCAAGTCCCGGAAACACTCAGAACTCTCACAGAGTACAACTGTATCTTACCCCGATAAACGGTCTGATCTTATGTCAGCAAAGCTGCCGGATTTACTCCAGTCCACCCATCTGCTTGATCGCCTTGATTGCGAAGGTAAGCGTACGTCCGCATGCGATACCTGCCATCAGGCACGGATAGTTATTCGCAAAGAAGCTTCCGGACATATCGCCTGTCACGTAGAGGCCCTCGATCGGTGTGCGGGACTCGTCCAGAGCCTGCGTCTTCTCGTTGATCGCGATGCCCTGCTCTGTCGTCAGCAGAGAAGCGCCCAGCCAGCAGCCGTAGAACGGAGCCGTGCGGATCTCGGAGAGACGGATCGGCATCTTACCGAAGTCAACGTCTTCCTGATGATCATACAGCTCGTTGTAGCGGTCGATCGTCGCAAGGAAAGTCTCTTTCGCCGTACCCTCGAAGCCAAGCAGATCAGCCAGCTCGTCAAGCGTGTCCGCCTTGAACATAACGCCCGTGTCGATCGCGTTCTGGATCTGTGCGTCATAGTAATCCTTGCTGGAACGTGACTGAGCGGAGCAGCCGATCGTATGGAAACGTACGCAGTCCTCATAATAATTAGCATCATGTACCTGGCAGTACACATGGCCCGGCTGATGTGATGCCGCGTAGAGAATGTCGTTGTACGGACAGCTCTCGTTCGCAAAGCGCTCGCCGTTGCGGTTCACCTTCAGGAACGGCTGGGTACCCGGATTGTACTGACGGATCGGTCCCGCAAATTCCTTGCCGCCGAAAGCATTCGGGCTGTCTGAGTAGCCTGCGTCAACGCCCGGTGCTACGATGCCACGGTCAAAAAGCATCGGAGCCGGCTCATCGTCAAACGCCGCGCCTGCCCAGATTGCCGCACGGATTCCATAGCCCTTGTCCGCCGGTGAGAAGCTGCATGCCGTCGTGAGGGAGGTGCCAAGCGGGTCAAGCTGCTGCATCATGTACGGGTTGCCCGGATAGCCGCCGCACGCAAGAAGGACGCCCTTTGCCGCGTTGTAGCGGATGAGGTGGTCGTCTTCCTTGGACTGTGCGATGATACCGGTCACACGGCCCGTATCATCCTTCTCAAGCTTTACAAGACTGGTGTTGAAATCAACGGAATAGCCGCGCTCCTCGATATACTGCTGGAACACCTCGTTTCTCGGGATCTCAGATCCGTGATACGTGTGCTCCTGCTCCGGGAACACGTAATCTGTACTCACATCGCCCGGATCATCCGGCCAGCATGCCTCTTCCCCAACCGTAAACTGGCAGGTATAATTGTACGGATCATTCTCAAGAATACCGGACACGAAATCATGCATCGCCGCGGACTCGTCAATCCAGGTCTTGACTACGCGCTGATCGCACTTGCCGGAAGCATAGCGGCTGATCTCATGGAGCAGTTTCTTGCGGTTCATCGGAGCCGCGCCCGCCGCCTTTGCTGCACTCGAATCAATCGCGCCGTACCAGTGACGTGTATCCTGAACAACAGAATTCTGCTCGACAACGCGGAAATCCAGCTCGTTTGCCGCCGCATAGGCAGCCGCGCACATACCGCCGTTTCCGGCGCCTACGATCACGATATCGGTATCGATGGTCTCTGTGATCTTGGACTCGTCCACTGTCGGCTCCTCGCCCAGCCAGTCCTCGTCGCTTCCGTCCGGAATGACAGACACGGATTCTTCCACGAACTCACCCTTCGCCTTCGCGATACACTGAGCCGCCGCCTTTTTGGCTGCCTCGCAGGTAATCGTCGCGCCTGAGAAAGCGTCGGTGCTGATATCAATATCCGCACTCTGCGCTTCCATCAGAGCATCGCGGAGTGCATCCCCTTTCATCCCTCCGATAGACGGAGTTTCGCCGGATACATTAACCACAACATCTGTGATGGAATTCTCGTCAAACGTCATGGACACAACCACTTTGCTGCTGATACCCTGCGCTTCTCCATCATATGTACCTGGAATGTAGATACCACCCGCCGCTGCCGTTGTCTCTTCCTCAGCCGCCAGAGAAACTCCTCCGAGCACTCCTGCTGCCGCAAGGCCAAGGGCTCCTGCCGCCGTGCCTTTTAAGAAGTCACGGCGTGATAACTGTTTTGCCATTTTCAGTCTCCTCCTCCTTATACAATATTTACAGAAACATTCTATCATCGTGCAGTAAAAACCGCAAGTTTTTTATAACTTTATCTGATTTCATCCGGAAATTTCCGCAGAATCCCCATACTCCAGGGACTGCCCCCGGTTCTTTCCGGTGCGCCGTATCATTTCCTGCCTCTGCCGAGGATCTCCAGCGTCTTTTCATCCGGCTCGCCATGATAAAATTTATCCAGCACCCTGCCAAACACGGTGCAGTCCGGATCTGCCTCCAGAAACAGCGTCATGCATGAGCGCAGCTTCAGATCGTCCGGCGAACCCATAACCTCCAGAGGGCTGCAGGAATCAAGCGAAAGCAGCGCCTCCGAAATCTCAGTCAGACGGCTTTTGAGGACGGGATCCTGCAGATAATCGACTGCCTCCTGCAGATCTTCGATCGCGTAATATTCCGCAATGGGACTCCTGCCAAGCCCTTTAATCTGCGGAAAAATATACCAGATCCAGTGGCTGGTCTTCCTCCCGCGCCGGATCTCTTCCAGAGCCG
Organism: uncultured Lachnospiraceae bacterium; assembly: GCA_947594335.1. Lineage (GTDB taxonomy): Bacteria > Bacillota > Clostridia > Lachnospirales > Lachnospiraceae > Choladousia. Next base: position 6,428 of record CANQEC010000064.1, on the reverse strand, counting down.
ACACGTAATCATACTTCTGGGCCTCATGAAACCTGCTTAAATCACTCATAATCTTTATTGTCACTCCCTCCGTTTTTGATTGCCATATCTTCACTTCACGTTTATAATCTTATCATAGCACAGATTCAGGCAGACTGCCGCACTGTCCATGAAAAGAAAGGAATCCCAACATGAACGACAAAACCAGATACCAGATCATGAAAAACAGACAGCTCCTGGCGGGATATAATCTGTCCGACGTGGGAGCAGAGAAAACCGATCAGGAGCAGAATCTTCCCCCGCTGCCTCCGCTGAAGAAAAAGCAGGGCAGGGGAACGATTGCGCTGCCGTCCGATTTTGAGAATCTGAATCTCATGACCGAAATCCGCACCGTATTCGCGCAGCGCGAAAGCTGCCGCAAATACAGCAGCAGCCCCGTCTCTCTCCTTGAGCTCTCATTTTTTCTGTGGAGCGCCCAGGGAGTCCGCCGCATGGCAGGCCGCTCTTTAAACCCGGTCACCTTCCGAAACGTTCCCTCGGCGGGAGCGCGCCATCCGCTTGAGACCTACCTGTTCCCAAACAATGTGGCGGGGCTGGACAAAGGCATTTACCATTATCTCCCCGGGGAACACCAGCTCGAAATCCTGGAGAAACGCAGCGATTATGAAGAAGAACTGACCGAAGCCCTTTGCGGACAGTCCTTCGCCGCAAACGCCCCCGTTGTCTTTGTCATGAGCGCCATTCCGTACCGCACCGAGTGGAGATACGGCCTCAAATCCGCCAAATACATCCTGCTGGATGCCGGCCATGCCTGTGAGAATCTCTATCTCGCCGCCACCGCCGCCTCCTGCGGCTGCTGCGCAATCGGCGCCTACGATCAGGACCTCCTCGATGAACTTCTCGGTTTTCTGCCCGGACCGTCCGCCGAAAAAACGTACGAATGCTCCGTCTACATCGCGGCTGTCGGAAAACTGAGCAAAAAACCGGAAAGCTGATTCCTGTTTTATTTTTCGTACCCCGCAAAAATCTCCGCGATCGGAGAATCCGCCGACAGCACAACTGTCTTTTCTCCACCTTTCATCGCGGCCTCAAGCGCGTCGAGGCTGCGCACAAAAGAGTAAAACTCTGTCTTTTCTTCCGTGTCATACGCCTCGGAGAGAATCCGCATATACTCGGCTTCACCTTCCGCGATCAGTATCTCCGCCTGCTTCTCGGCTTCCGAAATGCTGATCGCCACTTCTTTGTCCGTGGTATTCTGTATCACCTGCGCCTCTGACTTGCCTTCCGCGCGGTAAGTCGCGGCAATATTGTCGCGCTCAGAGATCATGCGCTCATAAACTGCCTCCTTGTTGTCATCCGGCAGGTCAAGCTGCTTCGTCTCAAACATCATCAGCTCGATGCCGTACTCGTCCATATTATCCTCGATCCGCGCCATGACCATCTCTGAGAGCTCGCCGTCCCTGCTCGTAATCACCTCGTCCTGATTCATGCTGCTGATCGCATTTTTGATGGCATTGTAGACCGCCGTATTGATCCTGCCTTCCGCATTCACGATCGATCCGTTCAGCGACTGCGCAAACTTTGTCGGATCGGAAATCCTCCAGAGCACATAGCTGTCGGTGATCATGGTCTTTTTATCCTTCGTGATAACGTCCGACGGAGTCAGGTCATACAGCAGCGTCTGTTTCGGGAGCGTATCCGTGGACTGTACGAACGGAATCCGAAAGCTCACCCCCGGCGTATCGATCACTCTGCTGATCTTTCCGAACTGTCTCACCAGACGATACTCATTCTCCGCCGTCACAACCACGGAAGAGCCCGCTATTCCCAGGATCACGATTACGAGGACGAGCGCTGTTATCTTCTTTTTCATGTATATACCTCCTGCCGGTATTTCCGGCCTGATACCTGCTTTCTTTCCGAATTTTTACCTGAAATTATCCTGCTGCTCTGTTTGGGCGGCTGCGCAGCACACAGATGTCCCCGGTGCCGTCACTGCCTGCGGTAATCTCATGCCGCCCGAACAGTCAGTCTGATTCTTTCTCCGTGCCGGAAGAATCCCGGGACGTATCTGCGCTATCCCCGCCGTCCGTCTCCGCAAACGAATCGAGCGGCAGCAGCTTCTGAACGCCGCTTCCGTCATCGATAACCACCTTCATGTCCGGCAGCACCTGCTCCATCGCTTCATAAAACATCCTCTGCTTTGTCACAACCGGATTTTTTATGTACTCCTCATACATTGCCTGGAATCTGGCGACCTGCGCCTCGGCTTCGTTGATGCGCGTCTGCTTCTGCGCCTCGGCGTCCTTGACGATCTCATCCGCCTGTGCCTGGGCTTCCGGAAGCTTCTCATTCCGGTATTTGTTCGCGTTGTTCAGCGCTGTCTCTTTGCCCTGTTTCGCTGTCTCCACGGCCTTGAACGCTTTCATGACCTCCTGTGTGGGCGGTTCGGAATCCTGGATCGTGATATTTACAAGCGTAAGCCCGATATCCTGCTGCTCAAGCTTCTCCACGATCATATCCCGGATCGACGTCTGTATCTCGGACTTGCCTGTCGTCAGCACGCTGTCCACGTCAAAGCTTCCGATAACTGTGCGGATGCAGCTCTGGGCGATATTCTTCAGGATTGCCTCCGGGGTATCCGACGCATACAGATATTTCACCGGATCCGAAATCCTGTACTCCACAAAGAAATCCGCGTCAATAAAATTATAATCGGACGTGATCATGAGGGCTTCCGCGGTTACCGATTCATTCGAATCAATCTCGTAGCCGATCGGAAATCCCTGGATCGTCGTATCAACCTTCTGAACACTCTGTACCAGCGGCGCCTTAAAGTGCAGCCCTTTCTCCGTCACCGCCTTCGGCTTTCCCAGCGTGACAAGAACCGCCTGCTCCTGTTCCTCAATCTGATACCACATGGCATTTGAAAAGAAGAGCATCAGGACCAGTATAATCACAAGTACGCCGACCGCTCCCCATCTCGCAAAACCGAAGAACTTTTTTACATTAAATTTCTGTTTCACGCGCATTCCTCCTTGTTTCAATCATGCAGATTTTCAAAAACATGCAGCAAACAATACTGTTATTATAATTCTGATATATCAAAATGTAAAGATGTTTCATATAATATTAAGAATATCTCCGCCACTTTTCACAGCCGGCAGTCTTTAGCGGAGCCGAAACACCGCAGCCGGAATCGGCGGATTGTTCGGCCGGTTGTAATACTCCGTCACAAGTACAAGATAATCCCTGGCGTCCAGATTTTTCAAATACGCCAGAACTGCGTCCTTCTCCTCAAACCCGCTGTCCCCTCCGCTGTAAATACAGAGACTGATCAGTCCGCCCGGTTTGAGCAGTGCAAGCGACTGCCTGAGCGCTTCGATTGTAGTCTCCGGCTTTGTCGCAATCCTGTGATCCCCAGCAGGCAGATAACCAAGGTTAAACACAATACAGTCCGCACTCTCTGAGGCGGCGTACCGTTCCATATGACTGTGAGAATCGAGAATCAGTTCATAGTTGCAGTACGGCAGATTTTTCTCCAGCCGCTCTCTCGTCTTGGAAATTGCCTGTTCCTGTATATCAAAAGCCAGCACATGGCCCCGCTCTCCTGCAAGTTCGCACAGACAGAGCGTGTCGTGTCCGTTTCCCATTGTCGCGTCAATGCAGAACGAACCCTCCTGGACATGTTCCTGCATCATGCGGCGGCACCATGCGGTTATCTGATAATACTTCCCCGGCGCGTCTTTTTTCTTCATACTGCTGTCTCCTGTCATTTTCTCTCTGGAATTCTTTTCCAGAATACGCTATACTCATGATACTGGGGGCAAAAGGAGGAATCTCATGATCAAAATTGAAAAACAGCTTCCCGGATTTACTGACTATGGAAGACTGCTCGGATACACACCCAAAACAAGTCTCTTTCTTGATATCGAAACGACCGGACTCTCTCCCGCCTCCACAACGCTCTATATGATCGGCATGGCCGCGATGGATGACAACGGCCAGACCTGGCGTCTTACGCAGTGGATGGCGGAAAATAAACAGGAAGAACCTCTCCTTCTCTCGGAATTTCTGCGTTTCCTGGAACCTTACGATACGCTGATCCATTTTAACGGCATCACTTTTGACCTGTTTTATCTGGAAGAAAAACTGAAGCAGTTCCAAATGGCAAGTCCTCTCTCCGAAAAAAAATCTCTGGATCTGTACCGTATTTTCCGGCCGCTCAAATCGCTGCTTGGACTCAACCACATGGATCAGAGAACACTCCAGTCCTTCCTCGGACAGAAACGCTCCGATCCGTACAACGGAAAATCCCTGATCTCCGTCTGGCATCAGTATGCGGCCGGCCCGGATCCCGCGCTGGCGGACATGCTTCTTCTTCACAATCAGGAAGATCTCTGCGGAATGACTTCCCTGCTTGGCCTTTCCACGTATCAGGCTCTTCTGGACGGGATGTTCTCCGTAAAATCCTGCAAATTTCAGGATAATTCGGCGGTAATCACGCTTAGTCTCAAATATCCGCTGCCGCAGAATATTCAGACTGGACGCCCGGTCATTCCAGGCCGCCGGAATATTTCCGCTAAGGACTGCACGAGCCGGCGTTCCGAAACCTCCTCTGCAGCAGCTGTTCCGGATCTGTTTTCGCAGCATGACTCTGCAGCAGACAGCTCAAAACAGCGCCTGCCATCCGCACAATACGTTCTGATGACCAATTTCACAAGCGCCGCGCTGGAGATTCCCGCATTTGAGGGAGAACTCCTCTATTTTTTCCCAGACTACCGGGACTACTACTACCTTCCTCTCGAACGGCAGGCAGTCCACCGCAGCGTGGCCGCTTTTGTGGACCGGAAGCACCGCGTTCCCGCAAAGCGCTCCAACTGCTTCACGCGCAAAACCAGTACGTTCCTGCCCCAGCCGGACAGACTTGTCACACCGCTGTTCGTTCCATACTACCGTTCCAGGGATCTGTACTTTGAATACACAAAAAACTATGAACTGCATCCCGAGCTGCTTGGCGATTATGTAAAAGCCGTCCTGAAATTATTCACTTAAATCTGCGGCCTGCTCGTCTGCGCGGCCCGGGTGCTGCGCCAGCAGCAATTTTCCCTGCCCGGGCCTGATCGAGTAGGAGGCGGTTTTTCCTCCTGCTCGCCGCGCGGCCCGGGTGCTGCGCCAGCAGCTGATTTCCATGCCCGGGCCTGCGCATATTTTGAAAAAATATCCCCGTTTCCTTCGGATCTGCGATCCGTGAAACGGGGATTTTGTTCAGATATTCATCCGGAAGCGTCCGACAGAAGATTTCCGCAGATTCTTCCTCTTTTGCAGTGCTTACTCTTCCACAGGCGCCGCCGGCTGCTGCTGTTCGATCGCCTTCATGCTCAGGCTGATCTTCTTATCCGCCTCATTGAAGTCCACAACCTTTGCTTCGATCTCCTGATTGATGCTCAGGACATCAGACGGCTTATCTACATGGACACGGGAAATCTGGGATACGTGAAGCAGCGCATCCACACCCGGCTCAAGCTCGACAAATGCGCCGAAATCCGTCATTCTCGCAACACGGCCTTTGACAATATTGCCTGCCGCATACTTCTCTGCAGCGGTCAGCCACGGATTCTGATCCTCAAATTTCAGGCTGAGCGCGATCTTGTCGCCGCTGATATCCTTGATCAGGACCGTCAGCTTGTCGCCAACCTTGAAGATCTTGCGCGGATTGTCCACATGGCCCCAGGACATCTCGGAGATATGAAGCAGGCCGTCTGCTCCGCCGAGGTCTACGAACGCACCGAAATCTGTCACATTCTTGACAACACCTTCCACCACATCGCCAACATTGATGCGCTCGAAAAGTGCCTTCTGCATCTCGAGTTTTCTTGCAACCAGCAGCTGCTTGCGGTCGCCGATGATACGGCGTCTTCTCGGATTGAACTCCGTGATGACAAATTCAATCTCCTGCCCGTTGTACTTCTCAAGATTCTTCTCATATGTATCGGAAACAAGGCTGGCCGGAATGAAAACTCGCGCGCCCTCCACTTCTACGCTGAGGCCTCCTCCAAGAACCTGAACAACCGGAGCGGTCAGGACTTCCTTGGTGTTGAATGCCTCCTCAAGTCTCTTGTTGCCTTTCTCTGCCGCGAGACGCTTGTAGGTAAGAAGTACCTGTCCGTCTCCATCATTCACTTTCAGAACCTTTGCCTCAAGCTTGTCACCTGTATTTACAAGCTGACGAAGATCAGCGTTTGCCTCATTCGTATACTCGTTTCTGGAAATAACGCCGTCAGCTTTATATCCGATATTCAAGATGATTTCATCTTCTTTGACATCAATCACAGTGCCTTCGACTACCTCTCCATTTCGAATTGTTCTTAATGATTCTTCCAGCATTTGTTCAAAACTCAAATCTGACATTGTTTTGAAACCTCCTCAATCAAATTTTTGGGGGTCGA
>CANQEC010000063.1 GCA_947594335.1 uncultured Lachnospiraceae bacterium | reverse complement strand
ATGATAATCTGTGTTGAAGAAAATCGGCGTCCCGTCCGGATTCTCAAACTTCTGCTCCGGCTCGAAGGCTTCCCCGAGAAGCTCCGTGGAGACCGACGGCGTCGCAAACTCCGGAAGATACTCGTACAGATTGGTCGCAAACACCATTTCTCCGTCTTTCTCTTTGAGCTCCCAGGTGATCTCATGCTCCGTATCGGTCACAAAATTTTCTTCCTTGTCAAACGGCTGCGCTCCGTTGAAGTACACATTTCCGCCCGTCCACACCGGCATATGGTCATAATAGAAATCCTTCTGTCCGTGCGTCCGGATAGAAACCGCCGTGAACTGTGCCTTCCACTCCTCTTCCGTCGGGTAGCCGTCATACGGCTTTGTCCCACAGACAAAATTAAACTGCTTCTCTGAATCCACACTCCGGGCATATTCAACCAGATCCCCCCGGATCGGCTGCTGGATGAAAATATTGTTGTAGAATCTGACGTCCCCATGCAGGATTGTCATGAACCCGGCTACCTCCGTGCGGTGCGGCACATGGTACGGCGTATAGCGGTTGGATGGCAGTGTCTGCGATCCGTTGTTCGTCCCGTCGCCCACCCAGGTGAACGAGCCCGCGATCAGGTTATGCACAAAGGCGACGCCCTGCGTGCTGATGCGCCCGGAAGCATTTGACAGCAGAAGATTGTTGTCCACCAGTGTCGGTCCGTGGGATACCTCAATAAAGATATCCTCCGCCATCGCCAGGTCGTTGCAGGGCTTTGTCCCCTTCGGCGGCACGTTGTCGTGGAAGAGATTTCCCGTCACGCGTGTCCCCTGCGCCTGCCAGTCGAGCCACAGCCCGCGTGTGCAGTGGTGGAAATGGTTCCTGCGGTAGATCACGTCGATCGCCGCGTGCATCTTGATTCCGCCGATCTCCGCTCCCGCCAGATCCTGCTTGTTGTTAATATGATGAATATGGTTGTCCTCGATAACTGAGAATGCGCCGCCCAGATGTCCGACAATGCCGGTCTGCCCGCAGTCGTGGATATTGCAGCGGCGCACGATATGATGTCCGATATTCTCCTTCGTCCATCCCTCTCTCTGCGCCTGGCAGATCGCGTCGCGCTCCGTCTGCGTCCCGTCCTTGTACCATTTCGTTGTCCACTTGTTCTCATTTTCCGGCTGCAGATACTTGCCCAGCGAGATGCCGGAGCATCTCGAATCAGAGATCTCGCAGTCCTCGATGATCCATCCTTTCGACCAGTGCGGGCCTACCATGCCCTCCTGATAAGCCGTGGGAGGCGCCCACTGCGTCGCCGCCTGCTTCACTACGAACCCTGACAATGTGATATAGTTCACCCCGGTCTTGTCCGGATAGAAACAGTTCCTGCGCACATTGATCTCGACATTCTCCCTGTTCGGATCAGCTCCCTGGAAGTTTGCCCAGATCAACGTGTCGTTCCCGTCCTGCTCTGTATACCAGGTATACAGCGTTCCGTCCGGATCCCAGGAAGTATAATCCTTTTCGGGCTCCGTCACACCCTTCATCGAAACCGCCTCGTACATGGCTTTCCCGTTCAGATAGACCTCCCCTGTATGGACCGGCTTGATCGTCTCGTCATACCAGTCCCCTTTTACAAGAACTGTGTACGGATTGTAAGCGCCGAAAAGTCCGTTCGGGATCCGCGCCATCCACACGTTTCCGTCTTTCTTCTCCCAGTTCTTCACTTCCTCCGCGCCCGAGATCACTGCCCCGAGCGGCTTTTCGCTGCGGTACACGACCGGAGCATCCTTCGTGCCCGCGTTGAGCGGATTCACATATTCACGGTACATGCCCGGAGCCACAATCACCTCGTCGCCTGCCGCCGCGATCTGCGCGGCCTCGGAAATCGTCCGGAACGGCCTTTCCTTCGTCCCGTCTCCACCTCTTGCTGCCTTTGCCGAAACATAATAAATCATTTTTATCATCCTCCTTCCGGAACCTGAATGTTCACGCCCTGCGCCACAGGATAACGTCCTGTTTTAAAAACCTGATGTACTTAATCAGCCTGATCAAACCATACTTGCATCTTATCATACTTTCTTCTATAATAATGGACAAAATCACAAGAATTCTGGCCAGATATTGCGGTTTTGGGAGGGGTACGATGCATCCGTTTTACCAGCAGCAGAACTTTCAGATAAGAACAGAAACCGTGGAGCAGATTGTTTTTCCCGAACATCTGCACCCGCACACGGAGCTCCTTTATGTCCTGGACGGCACCGCCTCCATCTCTGTCGGGGAGCAGATCTTTGCTATGGGCCGTGGGGACTGCGCCGTCATTTTCCCGGGCAAGGTCCACAGCTATCATCCCTGCGGATTCAACCGCGTTTTTCTGCTGATTTTCGATACGGCCTTGTGCGGTCCGTTTCAGTATTCCCTGAATAACTGCCAGCCGCTGATTCCCTGCGTTTCCGCTTCCTGCCTGCCGGAGGATATCCCTCTTGCCATCCGGCGCCTCTCGGAAACAGACCCTCACCAGAATCCGGACCTGTCCGCCGCCTGGATCCAGGTCGTTCTTGCGCTTGTGCTCCCTTTCATGGAACTGACAAAGCAGAATCAGCCAAAAAATGAGGATCTCACCTATCAGCTGGTCCGCTATATGTCGGAGCATTTCCGCGAACCCGTCACCCTCGACTCCCTGGCGAAATCTCTGCACGTAAACAAATATTATCTTTCCCACACGTTTTCCGAAAAGCTGCACATGAGCTTTCCGCGGTATTTAAATTATCTTCGGGCGGAATACGCCGCCGGCGCCATACAGTCCTCGCAGAAATCTTTGTCCCATATCTGGGAGGAGGCAGGCTTTTCCAGCCAGCGCAGCTTCAACAGAGCCTTTCTTGAGGCAAAAGGAATGAGCCCGCTGGCATACCGGAAAAAAATATAAAAAAAGGGCTGTCCGGTTACATATTTCCCGACAGCCCCCTGGCTTTAAATATCAGCCCTTCACAGCTCCGGCCATCATACCTTTGATCAGCTTGTCCTGAAGGATAACGAACATAATGATCATCGGGACCGTTGACAGCGTCAGACATGCCATGATCATTGCCGTGTTTGAAGAATACTGTCCCTGATAGTTCCACAGAGCCAGCGGCAGCGTACGGTTTTTCTCTGACTGCGTCAGTGTGAACGCGAAGATGAATTCATTCCAGATATTCACGCCGTTGTAGATTGCCAGTGTTGACAGACCCGGTGTTGACAGCGGGAAGATTACCCTGAAAAATCTCGCGTATCTTCCGCACCCGTCGATATCGGCCGCCTCCTCAAGCTCTTTCGGGATACCTTCCATAAATCCGGTCATGATGAACACCGACATCGGAAGCGCGAACGCCACGGCCGTCGGGATCAGCACCCATACGGTATCGTACAGACCCGTCTTCGTCGCCATCTGGAAGACCGGGATCATCGTCACATGGATCGGGATCGACATCGACGCCACAATCACCAGGAAGATAAAGTTGCGGAGTTTGAATTTAAATCTCGAAAGCGGATAGGCCGCGAACGAACAGAACATCAGCAGGATCACGAGCGCGAGCACAAGCACGATCACTGAGTTCTTGAAGTAATTCCAGAAGGACGGATCGGTGATGATCGATATGTAGTTCTCCGTGAAGAAGGTCTCCGGGAAATCAAACGCGGTTCCCATGATCACTTCCAGCTTCTGCTTGAAGCCTGTCAGAACCATGAACAGAAACGGCACGAACGCCACCAGCAGCCAGAAGATCGCGAGGATCATTGCGACTGTCCAGCTGATTGCCTTATTTCTTTTTGTCTTTGAAGACTGTACTCCTGCGTTTGCCATTTTACTCGTCACCTCCCCTGTTCATAACCTTCATGATCGTCGCAGCTACCAGCGTGATCAGGATAAACATGCCGCCCGCGATTGCCGAGCCGTAGCCCATGTTATAGGTCACAAACGAATTCTTATACATATAGGTAGCCATCAATTCGGTGGAGGTTCCGGGACCGCCGCCAGTCATAACGTATACCAGATCGAAATATTTCAGAGAACCGGTCACAGACATGATGACCGCGCTCTTGATCGTCGGAACGAGGAGCGGCAGGGCCACGCTCATCACGTACTGCCTGCGGGTCGCACCGTCGATGATCGCCGCCTCGTAGACGTCGCTGCTGATCGAGGAATATCCCGCAATATAGTACACCATATAGAACGGAACGAACTGCCAGCAGACAACCATGATAACCGCGTACAAAGCCGTCTTCTGATTTCCGAGAAGGTCCACCTTTCCGCCTCCGAGCAGCTGGGAGATGGAGGAGATGATTCCGCCGTTTGTCGCCAGAGCGTAGCGGAACAGATAACCGACTGCCACCGAGCTCATCAGCAGAGGCAGGAACCAGAGAATCTTGAAAATATTGAATTTTTTCCCTCCCGCGTCAAGGAATGTCGCAAGAAGGATACCGATCGGCATCTGGATGACAAGGGAGAGAACCATAATTTTTACGTTGTTCAGGAAAGCTCTCCAGAAATCCCCGTCATGGATCAGCTTGTTCCAGTTATAGAGACCGTTGAACGCCTTATCCGCGGAAATGCCGTTCCATTTCATAAAGCTGTTGATAAAGGTCTGCACGATCGGATAAAACAGGAAAATCGCCATCAAAATAATAACCGGCGCGAGGAATACCGCGGCGCACAGATTGACAGCTTTCTGCTGCTTATATGCAAGAGTATTTTTATTCATTTTGTTAATCACTTCCTCTTATTATCTCTGATATGCCATTTTTTGTTATAAGACAGGGAACCTCTGACGAGGTCCCCCATCAACAGTTCCATTCAGATTATAAAATTTTTATTCTGCGTTCTCCGCAAGATACTCATCCATCGCATCCTGCTGCTCCTGCGCTACTTCTTCCGGAGTTGCGGAGCAGTCGAACAGCTTCTGGGAAGCAGACTTGTGAACATCAGCGACTGCGCTCGGGAGATACTGATCCCACCACAGCTGCACGCCTGAAGCCTCGCTCAGAACCTTAAGAATATCCTGGTTCGCCGGCTCCTCTGAAGAAGCAGACTTAAGAGGAGGAATATTTCCAACAGACTGGTCAAGATCTCTCCACTCATCGGTTGAATAGTAGGTAACCATCTTGAACGCCTCTTCCAGCTTCTCGCCTTCGCAGTTGAAGGAGATGAAGTTGTCGCCGAGCGTACCAACGATTACAGACTGGTCAGCTTCGGAATCCTCGATCGCCGGGAACGGGAACGCGCCCAGGTTTGCGTAGAAGTCCGGATTTTCGCTCATGATGGAGCCTACCTGCCAGGAACCCTGAAGCATCATGCCTGCGCCCTGATACAGAAGCGCACGGTCGTCGCCGTTATCCGGGGAAAGGGAGTTCACGCCCTCCGGGAAATAACCTTTCTCGACCCACTCCTCGATCTTCTCACCAGCGAAGATTGTGGAATCATTTACGAGAGAACCTGTTCCGTCATAAGCCGCGGAGATGATCTCCGGTCCGCCGTGACGTGCTACCAGGTACATATAATACATGGAGCCTGTCCACTGCGGCTGATTTGCCAGAGCAAACGGAGTGATTCCGTCCTCTACCATCTTGTCGCAGAGAGCCTCGAGCTCGGTAAGAGTCGTCGGAACTTCGTAGCCCTTCTCCTCCCACATTGCCTTGTCATAGAAGAACATGGCGATCGAGTTGCTCTTGATCGGGATCGCGTAGATCTTTCCGTCGACCGTACACTGCTCCAGAGAAGCCTCCGTGTACAGATCTCTCAGACCGTACTTGTCAACCAGCTCAGTCAGATCCTGCGCATAACCGGACTTCACATACTCGGTCATCGGGCCGCCTGTCCAGTGGATGTACATATCCGGGCACTCGCCGGACGCCATAGCCACGGCCAGTTTGGACTTGTACTGATCGTTCACGGTCGCGATCTGCTCGATTTCATAGCCTGAATCCGCTGAGTCATTCTCATTGTACTGATCTACAGCGTAGCTCCAGATTGTCTTGTCCGGTTCGTCTGTCGCGATATCCCAGAACGTGATCGTCTCTGCTGCGAGAGCTGAGCTTGACAGCGCTCCGGCCAGAAGACAAGCTGACAGGACACCAAGGATTTTTCTTTTCATTGTTTTTCCTCCTTTTGATTAATATTTATTATGATTACATTCTACCCTGCGGTACAGGAAAAATATATCATAAATCTTTTCTGTTTATCACGTTTCTTTGTTCTTTCCGGTCTCAGACTCCGGCTCTTCCTCTGGAATCTCAAACGCCAGATCATCCGCAGGCTCTTCTGCCGGCTCCAGCAGCCGGAACACCGGATCGTACATCTTCGCGCAGACAAAGCCCGGAAATGTCAGCCCCAGCATCAGCAGAAGCGGAAACAGCGCAAAGCTGTGCGTCAGTATCATATACGGAATCACCCACACCAGCGTCATGACGATAACGCGCGGAAATCTGGATATGGTCAGGATGACCGTGTTCCGGACCGTCATGAAAACCGTGTTCTCAAAATGAGAAAGCAGCGGAAACAGAAACTGAAACAGCATGAACGTGACGATCGCCAGGATCATGATCCCGTACTGAACCGGCCTGCCGAATATATCCGGATTGGAAGAGACCAGCACCCAGTCCACCCGATACGAGACAAACAGCGCCAGCACGGCGATCCATAATATCGTCGCCTGTCTGAAGTTCTGTCTGAACGCGTTCCGGAACATGACTCCGATGTACCCCTCTTCCCTGCGGACCAGCTTCAGCAGGCAATAGTGCATGGCCGTCAGAGACGCTCCCGCTGTGATAACCGGTATGCACAAAGCCAGCGTGATCAGATTCAGATGAATCAGACTCCACGCCATGGAACAAAAACGATACAGCTTTGTGTCCATTCCAAAAAACCTTCCCACTCAAAAATCCTCCTCCGATTAAAAATTTTCCGCCTCGCCTTCAAGGAAGCCGTTTCTCCGGTACTTCGCCCGGTACTCACTTAAGGTCATGCCGAGTACCTTCTTAAATTCTCTTCCCATATGGCTCTGCGACGCAAATCCAAAATAATTGGCGATCTCAATATACGAATAAGGAGAATAGATCAGCATTTTCTGGACAAGCTTTATCTTTTCATTCAGAATATACTGCTTTAAGCTGATATGCTCGCACCTGTGGAACAGGGTAGATAAATAATTCGGCGCCAGGCCTACATAATCCGCAATTTCCTGTACCGTTATCTTGCCATGAAGATGAGAAAAAATATAATTCTTGCAGCGCTCAATATGACTGTTCTGAAAATCCTCCTGCGCGTTTGCGAATTTTGAATCCCGGACCATCTCCGCGTACTGGAGCTGAACCGCCTTGTACAGCTTTTTAACCGTCTCTATATCCTCGCATTTTTCAATCTGCCGGATACAGCAGTCGCTCAAAGTGTACGCCTTTTCATAGGGAAGTCCTCCCCTGATCGCCGCCCGCGAGGCCGTGGTGACATTCACGATCCCGATATTCATCTCGTGCCGGAGAGGATCGTCTGAGAGGATCCCCACAAACGCGGAGAAATCCTCCTCGATCGCCTCCTTTGCGACCTCAGGATCTCCCCGCTCGATCGCCTCCAGCACACGTTTTTCCTGTTCATACGGATTATGAACGATCTGATTTTCCTGATTGTGAAACACCTGATCGCAGTAATCTTTCTCAAGAGAGACATACTCTATATTATTCATTTCCTCTGTCAATCGGAGACTGTCCATAGCTGCCGCCTTCTTCCATGTCAAAAAAATTCATCCGGTTTTATACATTATACCTTTATTTTTTTAAAAACGCAAGTTTTGAGCGGTCAAAATGTACAATTTTTTAATACAAATATGTCAGTTTTTTCTCTAATTGTCATACTCGCAGATAAATCCCACGTTCGATGCCCCGTCTCCCATGTAATCCGGCAGATTGTTCGGAACATCGTTCCACACCCAGCGGTTTTCTTCCCCGTAATAGAACAGCTCCATCACCGTTTCATCCGCGCCGACCGAATCATCCCGAAAGCTTGGCTCCCCGGCCATCCAGTTTCCCGCGCACCACGCGTCCGGGGAATTGAGTGGATTTCCTGTAAGCACGTTTGTATTGTCAGCCCAGTAATACTGCTGTCCGCCGGGATCCCTGCGCCCGCCGATATAAAGACGGCAGTCCCCAAAGCCCAGCAAGTCCATCTCACTTAAAATCTGATTGTATTCGTCCATGGTATCAATCCGCGCAAGATACCCTCCCTTTTCTCTGCAGGCGTTTAAAGCATCCTCCCATGTGCAGCTCTGACGGAATATCTCATACCTGTGATCAGAGACTGTAAAAATCTGGTTCTGGTCAGGCGCCGCCGTCTGCGGATCCGGAGCAAAAAATCCCTGCTTTTCATTCTCATTGTAAAACCCGTAGGTGACAAGCGTTTCTCTGTTCTCATCAAAAGCGAAGCCCAGGAACCAGCCCCAATTGACAAATTCCTCCGGCAGTTCGGAAACCGGCGTGCCCGGAACATACAGATAAAACGTCTTTCCGCCCGCAATGCCGTAAGCATCCGTATAGATCTCGCGCACACGGACGTCATTGCCCCACGCGTTCGTGATCTCCTCCGTGCCGACAGGCTTCTCACAGGAGAGAGATTCCAGCTCAAAGGAATACATCCTGTCACTGAGCTTTACCGGGTTGACAAACCTGCCTGAAAAAACAGATCTGTAGTGCGTACTGTCATATCCTTCCCCGCTGTCCCCCATGTCGGAATCGCTGTATTCCCCCTTAAAACTGCCGTCCGGTCCAATCGAGATCTGCGTATACCACGCCCCCGCGCCGCTCGAAAAAATATAATCCGACGGTATCTGCGAAAACAGTTCCGGCGCCTCCTTCTGTGAATCCGCTGCAGCCTCCTGTGAATACGCCGCATTATTTTGTGAGTTTTCCGCATCATTCTGTGAATCCGCCGCCTCCGCGTCCATGCCGCCCCCGGCGATCGCAAAAGCCGCAAGAACCCACGCGGCAATCAGGAACCTCTTTTTATAAAATTGCACTTTTATCACCCTCCTTTGAAGAAAACGCTCCGACGATTTGATTTCGTCAGAGCGATTTTCTCCTGTACACTTGTCCTTCTTCTATTTTACCGCTATTGCTTCGACCTCGCAGAGAACCCCCTTCGGGATCTCCTTTACCGCGACGCAGCTCCTTGCCGGTTTGCTCACAAAATACTTTGCATAGACCTCGTTAAACGCGGCAAAATCCGCGATATCGGCCAGAAAGCAGGTCGTCTTGATCACCTTGTCAAAGCCGCTCCCCGCAGCCTCGAGGATCGCGCCCACATTTTTGCAGCTCTGCTCGGCCTGGGCTGCGATTCCCTCCGGAATCTCACCGGTCGCCGGATTCACCGGAATCTGACCTGACGCAAAAACCATTCCGTTTACTTCAATCGCCTGGGAATAAGGCCCGATCGCTCCCGGAGCCTTTTCTGTCTTAATAACGTTCATAGTTAACCTCCCTGTTATCTTTTTCCAGCAGATTTTTATGCCGGGCACACCCGGCAGTAATATAAGCCGTCTAAAAACTGCTCTGCTTTGGAACCGGACTTATACAGTACCCAGTATAACACACCAATGAGAAAAAACAATACGAAGATGCCAGGGTCAAAAGTCCAAATCCATGTCTGGCATCTTTTGACCTCAACATCATAAAAAACAGACAGTTCCTTCTGCTGCCCCTGACCATTTTCCTAACGGTTATCCACCTTTTCGGGATACATGTCATGCTGCGTCAGGCGGTTCCAGGCGACCGTCTCCCATCTGGTTCCCGGCTTTCCATAATTACAGTAAGGATCGATGGAAAGTCCGCCCCTCGGCAAAAATTTCCCCGTCACCTCGATATATTTCGGATCGAGCAGCCGGATCAGATCCTTCATGATAATATTCACGCAGTCCTCATGAAAATCCCCGTGATTTCTGAACGAGAAAAGATACAGCTTCAGGCTTTTGCTCTCCACAAGCCTCTCATCCGGAACATAGGAGATCGTGATCGTCGCGAAATCCGGCTGCCCCGTGATCGGACAGAGGCTGGTAAACTCCGGACAGTTAAACTTCACATAATAATCATTTCCCATATGCTTGTTGCTAAACGACTCAAGAAGTTCCGGATCATAATCTGTTTTATACTTCGTTCCCTGACTTCCAAGCTTCGTAAGATTTTCTTTTTCTCTTGACATTTTTCATCCTCCCTCCGTCTCCGCATCTGGCACAGACCGGAAACGGTCATTTTTTGCATCTTCACTCTTCCAGCGGCTTTATTTTTCTCGCCACATAGATAAAAGGTGTGTCCAGAAGGGCGACGACCGCCTTAAACAGATACGTGGTAAGCAGAATGCTGACGAAAACGCCGGTCGGATAAGTCCCCCAGAACGCAAGCCCCGTAAAAATGACCGTGTCTATGGCCTGACTGGTCAATGTGCTTCCATTGTTTCTCAGCCAGAGCTTCTTCTCGTTATCCCCGGTTTTTTCCCAGATAAAATGATACAGGAACACATCAATGTTCTGGCTGCACACAAATCCGGCAAGGCTGGCGATCGTGATCCGCGGCACCAGGCCAAACACAACTCTGAGACTGTCATTGATATAGTCGTTCGCGTTCGGCGCAAACCAGAGGATCAGCTGCGTTCCGAAAAGCCAGAGAAGCATGATCGAAAAACTGTATTTCACCGCGCGGGCCGCTTCTTTTTTTCCATACCTTTCAGATAGGATATCCGTGACAAGAAATGTGGAGGCATACAGAACATTTCCCGAAGTCGCGGACAGCCCGAACAGATCGATGCATTTGCACACCGCGATATTTCCGAGCAGCGTTCCGAAAATAGCAAA
>CANQEC010000062.1 GCA_947594335.1 uncultured Lachnospiraceae bacterium | reverse complement strand
TATCAAGGTTGTTGCCTGCCTCGTCAAGCAGCAGCACATTGATATTCTCACAGAGAACGCCGAGCAGATACAGCCGCCGTTTTTCTCCGCCGGAGAGCTTGCCGATCGGAGCGTACTGCATATCCGGGGTGAACAGAAAACGCTCAAGCATCTGGGAGGCGCTGATCCTCCCCTCACGGGTCGTGACGTACTCGCCGATTTCCTTAATGTAGTCGATCACGCGCTCCTTGTCATCCATATGCTGCTCTTCCTGAGAGAGGTAGCCAATGCGGATCGTATCGCCGATCTCGATCCGACCAGAGTCCGGATTGATAAGACCGGCGATCATTTTCATGAGCGTGGATTTGCCGCAGCCGTTTGGACCGATGATTCCAACTTTCTGATTTTTCAGGAAAATGTAGCTGTAATCTTCAAGAATCGTTTTGTCCCCATAGTGTTTGCTGATATGATGAAGTTCGATGGTCTTCTTTCCCATCCTCGTCTCAACGGAACCAAGTTCGACTTCCTGCTCTCTGACGGGAGCGGTTTTGTTTTTCAGCGTTTCCAGACGCTCGAGCCTTGCGCGCTGCTTTGTGGAACGCGCACGGCAGCCGCGTTTTGCCCACTCAAGTTCCATGCGCAGGATGCTCTGACGCTTCCGCTCGGAGGCCAGTTCCATTTCCTCGCGGGCAGCCTTCATCTCAAGAAAGCCGGAATAGTTTGCCTCGTAGCTGTACATTTTGCCATGGCTGATCTCGAGGATCTTGTTTGTCGTGCGGTCGAGAAAATACCGGTCGTGCGTGACCATCAGGATTGTCCCGCGGAACTCCCGCAGGTAGTCCTCCAGCCAGACGATCATCTGCGCGTCAAGATGGTTCGTTGGTTCGTCGAGCAGAAGGACGTCAAAGTCGGAAGCCAGGACCATCGCCAGGGCAAGCTTTCTGCGCTGTCCGCCGGAAAGCTGTTCCACCATCATCTCGTACTCCGAGATCCCCAGCTTTGTGAGGATGCTCTGCACGCGCCAGAAGTCCTCGCAGCTCTCCATACAGGAGGTGACTGTCGCCTCTTTTGGAAAAGAAGGACTCTGCGCAAGGTACGCGATCTTCAGGCTGTTCTGCCGGATGATCTGTCCGCTGTCCGTCTCCTCAAGACCTGCCGTCAGCTTCAGCAAAGTCGTCTTTCCCGTGCCGTTGACGCCGACGATGCCGATCTTGTCTCCCTCCTGGATACCGAAGGAGGCGTCGTCAAAAATAACTTTTTCTCCGAAGATCTTGCTGATATGTTCAATGTTGATGATGTTCATCTGTTTCTACCTCTTTTATGCATTTTGCGGTTAAGGATTTCCTCTCAGCTTTATCATTTTGTACTTCGCTTTCGGATGTCAGGATTCCTCATTTTTGATTTGGACGCCGGGCAGCATTTCTTTGAAAAGCAGCTCTCTCTTTTGTAAGTTCCTGATAGAGCTGAAGGGAATTCCACTGGCAGTTGACAGGAGTAAGCACAGCTTTCAGTTCTATGGGAGCAAGTCCCGAAGAGCGGATAAACTTCAGAAAATTATCAAGCTGTTCTTCTGAGAAGTTCTTCATGACCAGCATTTCTTCTTTGAAGTCCTTGTCAAAATTAAAAAGAGTATTTGGAACAAAGCCCGGAAGTTCAAACAGAACGCCGAGCGGCTGAAGAAATTCGGGCGTGATGACCGTGCGGGTGGAGATCCCGGCCCGATGAAGATAACGGCGGATCTGCTGCGTGCGGAGATCATCGTTAAAATTATAAAATAACGCGGATGTTTCTGATAACATGAGCTGCCTCCTGCTGACATGATTGGGGTGTTTGACCGAATGATGTTTTATGGCGAAGAAAAATCTCCTCTGAACAAGATAACATTCTTTTGGGCTGATGACAAGCATTTTTGTTTCTGCGGTTCTTTGGCAAATGATAAAGACTTTGCAATTCCACCATAGACATCGCTTCGGGGCCTGGAAGCTGCCTTGGCTGCATTTGAAAATGATGATCTTCATCTGGAAGATCAGGCCCGGAGAACCTGATTTTTCTCCTACTGTTCTGCCAGATACAGGTTCATCGTCTGCATGACGGCGCTGACCGCCTCCTCGGGACTGCATTCCCCATTCAGACATTTTCCGCTCTGGGAGAGCACCGCGTCCATGAGCACGGTATCCGTGTCCGCGGCTGTATCGAGATTCTCCACAGCCTTTTTCAGCTGATCCATCTCCTCCTGCGTCATCCAGTATTCATCTACTATGATCCGCTCTCCCGTCTCCGGGTCCTCTGTGCCTGTAGAGAGATCTCCCAGCGCTCCGGGCTCCTTTTTATGGAGCATTGCCGAAAACGCGCTTCTGCTGACCGGAAAGCCTCCTCCCAGAAACTGTGTCTGCGCCTCATCGGTGAACAGAAATTCTACAAAGGAACGCGCGCTTTCCAGATCCGCTGCCATGCTGCTGATTCCCAGAATCCCGCATGGCACAAACACATTGGACTGCTGACCGGAAAGCGGCGCAAACGTGATGTTTCCCATCAGTCTGTTCACGCTGGAAATCCAGTTTACCTCATGGATACTGCCCGTTTCTCCATAGGACAGCTTAAATCCCTGCAGAAAATCCAGCCCCTCCACTCCAAGATTATCCGGCATTCGGCTCCCCTGCTCTGCGGCAAGTTCTTCACTTATTCCAACTATCTGCTCGTCGATCAGCGATATCTGGCTGTCGCGGATCTTTTTTGTCTGTACCATGTACTCCAGCAGCTTTTCTTCATTGATCGTGCCATCTTCATTCCGCCACGCTCCGGCGCAGACATGGTACAGATATACATCAGAAAGCAGGGCGTTAAACGGATGGATCACGCCGTTTGCCGCGCCATCCGCACCTGACGCGATCAGATCCGCCAGCTGCACAAGATCTCCGGCCTGCCCGACCAGCTCCGAATCCCCGGCCAGAATCGGCATTTTGAACCGGATGGGCATCGCGTATACGGCCCCGTCCTTCTCCCAGGCTGAAACCATCGCTTTAAACGGATCCGCCGCTTCCTGCACTGTGTCGCGGATCCCGCTGATATCGGCAAGGACGCCTTTCTCAATGTAGGAGTCAGCCGGCATCCCGTCAAGCACGAGAATATCCGGTCCGCCGCCTGCCATAATGTCCGTATTCAGCATACGCAGCGCATCCGCCGCCGTCATTCCGTCTCCTCCCGAAAGTCCGGTCTCATAAGTGATCTGCGTATCCGGATGCGCATTCTGGTACATGACAATGGCCTGACGGATCTCCTCGTTCTCCTCAAGCGAATACACCCGCACTTCCTTCTCCGGAACCGTCGGAGTATCCGGAGAATATCTGTATTTCAGAAGCTTTGTCCCCTCTCCCTTCTGGCAGACCACGTAAAAATCGTTCCCCGACACTGCCATCCCGATCAGGCCGGTACCCGGTTCCGACAGAGAACACATTCCGCCGTTCACAAGCTGCTCTACAACTGTTCCTCCCTGCACATGAGCGAAAATCCCTTCCGCTGAAGTGTAATACATCCTTCCGTCATCCGTGTAGTCAAACACAATGTGAACGGAGCTGGCTGTTGTGAGACTGTAATCCATCCCGCTCTCGAATAACTGCACGTTCAGACTTTCATCGTACGGAAGAGGTTCTCCCGTCGCGATATCATAACGCTGCACTTCCGAATTTCCGAGCATCAGAAGTTCCTGTCCGCAGACACCGATCGTAATCGTATGGCCTCCCGGCCCCGCAAATGTCTGTTCAACTTCCCCGCTTTCCCGGCTGATCCGAAACGCGCTGTTTCCAAGTCCCTGACCGATCAGTTCTCCCTGAGAGCCAAAACAGAACATCTGTATCTCGTCAATATCCGCGGACTCCGGGATCTGCACTGTCGTTCCTTCGGCGTCAAAGCTGTAGTATTCATGCGCAAAATCCTGGCCATCCTCCGGGGAGCAGAACACGACTCCCGCGCCTCCCCCATCCTGATCAAGTTTAAAATTCAGAAAATATTTGTCATTCATTTCCTTTGGCAATGCGGCCGCTTTCTCCCAGCTTTCTCCGCCGTCTGCGCTGTCCCACAGTTCGTACGATCCGCTTCCGCCTTCACTCTTTGCCTGCCCGATCAGACGAAGCTTTCCGTCCGGCAGAACCGCGATGTCATAGATCCAGACATCCGGCGTCTCCAGCTCCTGCTCCACATAGCGGCCCATCGCAGAAGTGCCCGCGCCATTTTCATCCCCTTCGCCGGCATATACCGTGCATAACGGCGAAGGGACCAGTCCCAGACACATGCAGGCTGACAGAACCGCCGCCGCGCTTTTTACGATGATGCCGCGTCTTTTTTCACTGAAAAAATTCATAGGTCTTTTCCTCCCTGATCATTTATTCTCCTGGGAAGCAGACTGTCGTATGCCTGCTTTCCAGGGATGGGTTTACTGTACCATATGAATCTCTAAAAAATTTCTATTTCCCCTCTAAATAATCTCTATTTTCGCTCGGTCAGCGTAAATCGTCAGATGATTTTCTCACACGGGCCTGATCAAGGAGGCATCTTTTCCCTGCTCGTCTGTGCAGCCCAGGTGCTGCGTCAGCAGCTGGTTTCCATGCCTGGGCCTGCGCACAGAAACAGGAGCAGGTCAACGACCTGCTCCCGCGCCTTTTTCCCTATAAAAATATTTTTTCCGCTGCCAATACCGATCACCTGTTTAAGATCTGTACTGAACAGGGACGGATCACTTTGAAATCTTCAAAACAGCGCTCCGATCGCCCCAAACACCCCGGCGCTGCCAAGTCCCATGATGACGCCCGCAAGCATCACACCAAGCATGACCGCGATCACGCTGGACTTGAAATCCATATTGAGGAAGCTGGCCGCCAGCGTCCCGGTCCACGCGCCGGTCCCGGGAAGCGGAATCCCGACGAAAAGGAGCAGAGCCAGAAACAGCCCTCTGCCGGCCTTTGCCTGCAGGGTTTTTCCGCCCTTCTCTCCTTTTTCCACACAGAACGTGAACAGCTTTCCGATCACCGGCATATCCTTCCCCCACATCAGCACTTTGCGCGCAAACAGAAAAATAAACGGAACAGGAAGCATATTCCCGATCACAGCCACAATGTAGGACGGGAGCAGGGGCAGTCCCAGGAACTGCGAATAGGGGACTGCTCCTCTTAACTCAACAACCGGCACCATGGATATCAGAAATACAATGAAATAATCCATCTGCGTTCATCCTTTTCTTATTTCTCTTTGTAATACAGCATACAGTGGCAGTATCCCTCAAAATCCGGATCGGCGATCTGATCTCTGAACTCCTTGCACATACATTTCACGTCTTCGGTCTTTTCGAGGCGGCAGGGGCAGTAACCGCCCTTTTTCTTCAGCCCTTCCCGGACAGCCGCCACCACCTCAGCATCTTCATTCAGTCTGACTCTGCTCATTTTGCTCCCTCAATCTTTGCCCTTACTGCTTCTTTCGGTTCATAGCCCACGGAACTTCCGACCATCTCTCCGTTTTTGAAAAACGCGAGCATCGGAATGCTGACCACCCGGTATTTCATCGCGATGGAGAGCTGTTCATCCACATTCACTTTACAGAATTTGACATCCGCCATCTCCTGGCTGAGCTCTTCCATGATCGGGGCGATCATCCGGCACGACCCGCACCACTCTGCCCAGAAATCAAGCACAACCAGTTTGTCGGAATTTTTCACTTCGGCATCAAAATTTTCCTCAGTCACAACGGTGATGCCGCCGTTTCCGTTTGTATCCGCCATCTGCGTTTTCATCCTTTCATCCTGTTGTTTTTTCCATACTGCAGCAATCCGCCTGGCATCTTTTGACCCCACGAGGTGTGAACCGCCTCTGCATGGCTCGCTGCTTTTACAAACACTATTTTACTACAATGTTCACGATCTTGTTCGGCACATAGATCTCCTTGACAATCTTCTTCCCTTCCACGAGCGCTTTGATCTTCGCGTCCGCAAGCGTCAGCCGGATCGCCTCGTCCTTATCGCAGTCTGCCGGAAGCTCCACAACGCTGCGGACCTTTCCGTTCACCTGAGCGCCGACCTGCACCAGAGCGTCGATCGTCTTGCTCTCGTCATACTGCGGCCAGGAAGTCAGGGAAAGGAAGCCCTCGCCTCCGATATGCTCCCAGATCTCCTCGCAGATATGCGGAGCGATCGGACAGAGCAGCTTAATGTAGGTGACAAGCTCATCCTTTGTCAGAGAACCCTTCGCATAGATGTCGTTGAGCAGCCCCATAAGAGCCGCGATCGCGGTGTTGTACTTTGTATCCTCCAGGTCATTTGAGACCTTCCTGATCGTCTTGTGGAATTTCGTCTCAAGCTCAGGCGTCACGCCTTCGCCGGAAACGAGATCGGTAAGTCCCGCCACTCTCTCAAGGAAACGCTTGCAGCCCTTCACGGAGTTCTCGCTCCACGGGGTCGCCGCGCCGTAATCTCCCATGAACAGCACATAGGTACGCAGTACGTCGGCGCCGTACTCCTCGACGACGTCAAGCGGATCGACGACGTTGCCCTTGGACTTGCTCATCTTGTCCCCGTCCGGTCCGAGGATCAGGCCCTGCGCCGTTCTCTTCGCGTACGGCTCCGGCGTGTTGACCGCGCCGATATCATAGAGGAAATGATGCCAGAAGCGGGAGTAGATCATATGCCGGGTCACATGCTCCATGCCGCCGTTGTACCAGTCTACCGGCATCCAGTAGTTCAGTTTCTCCATGGACGCGAGCGCCTTATCATTATGCGGATCGATATAGCGCAGGAAATACCAGGATGATCCCGCCCACTGCGGCATCGTGTCCGTCTCGCGCTTCGCCGCGCCGCCGCATTTCGGGCAGGTGCAGTTTACAAAGGAATCGATCTTCGCAAGCGGGGACTCTCCCTCCTGACCCGGCTCAAAATTCTCCACCTGCGGGAGAACAAGCGGCAGCTCCTCATACGGAACCGGAACCACACCGCACTTCGGGCAGTGGATGATCGGGATCGGCTCGCCCCAGTAGCGCTGGCGGTTGAACGCCCAGTCCTTCATCTTGTACTGTACGCCTGCCTCGCCGACGCCGAGCTTCTCGAGCTCCTCGATCATGCGGGCGATCGAATCTTTTTTATTGGTATAACCGTTCAGAAAATCGGAGTTGATCATCTTTCCATCGCCTGTGTAGGCCGCTTCCTCAATATTGCCGCCCTCGATAACCGGAATGATCTCAAGGCCGAACTTCTTCGCAAACTCATAGTCTCTCGTATCGTGTCCCGGAACGGCCATGATCGCTCCCGTGCCATAGCCCATCATGACATAGTCCGCGATGTAGATCGGGATCTCCTTGCCTGTCAGCGGATGTGCGGCGGAAAGTCCCTGAATGCGGACGCCCGTCTTGTCCTTGACAAGCTGCGTGCGCTCAAACTCCGTCTTCTTCGCGCACTCCTCGCGGTACGCCTCGATCTCATCCATGTTCGTAATCTCGGACGCGTACTTGTCGATCAGCGGATGCTCCGGCGCGAACACCATGAATGTGATGCCGAACAGCGTATCCGGTCTGGTCGTATAAATGCGGAAGCTCTCCTCCTTGCCGTAAAGCTTGAAGTCCACAAACGCGCCGGTCGATTTGCCGATCCAGTTTATCTGCTGCTGGCGGATGTTCGGGAGATAATCCACCGTGTCGAGTCCCTCGAGAAGCTTGTCGGCATACTTCGTGATCCGCAGATACCAGACGTCTTTTGATTTCTGGATGATATCGCTGTGGCAGATATCGCACTTGCCGCCCTGGCTGTCCTCGTTGGAAAGCACAACCTTGCAGGACGGGCAATAATTCACAAGCGCCGTATCGCGGAACACAAGCCCCGCGTCAAACATTTTCAGGAAAATCCACTGTGTCCATTTATAATAATCTTCATCCGTCGTATCGATCACACGGTCCCAGTCAAACGAAAAACCGACCTTCTTGAGCTGGTTCGTAAACTTGACGATGTTCTCGTCCGTGATCTTTCTCGGATGCTCGCCTGTCTTGATCGCGTAGTTCTCCGTCGGAAGTCCGAACGCGTCAAATCCGATCGGGAACAGTACGTTATATCCCTCCATCCTGCGCTTTCTGGAGATTACTTCAAGACTGGAGTAAGCCTTGATATGTCCGACGTGCATACCCGCGCCGCTTGGATACGGGAATTCCACCAGTCCGTAAAATTTGGGCTTCTCATCCATATCCACCGCATGGAAAATCCCTGCCTCATCCCATTTCTTCTGCCACTTTGGCTCTATCTTCTTAAATTCATGTCTCATATTATCCGTCTCTCTTCCTGTTTATCCAACACTTTTTCTATTTTTCCTGCCGGTTCCGAAACAGCATCCTGATCCGAAAAAATTCTGCTCAGGATCTTTTTACGCCTCCTGCGCTGATCAGTCCCAGAACCTCTCTCACATTGCTTACCCCTATGACGCGGATTCCTTCCTCCCGCTCCGCCGTCCTGCGGCAGACCTCGGGAAGAACAGCCGTCTCAAAGCCCAGTTTTTTTGCCTCCCTGACGCGCTGCTGCGCCATGCTGACTGCGCGGACTTCTCCGCTTAGTCCCACTTCACCGAAAAAAATCATCTTCTCATCGACCGGACAGTCCCTGCAGCTGGATATCACGGCCGCCGCGATCCCAAGATCGACGGCTGGTTCATTCATCCGGATTCCGCCCGCCAGATTGATGTACGCGTCATATGCGGACAAGGGAAGCCCCGCGCGCTTTTCCAGCACGGCCATCAGCAGATTGATGCGGTTCAGATCCGCTCCTGCGGCCGTCCTGCGCGGAAACGCGAGACTGCTGCGGCAGACGAGCGCCTGCACCTCAACCAGAATCGGACGCGTCCCCTCCATGGAACAGGTAACGACCGACCCGGACGCATTCTGCGGTTTTCCGCTGAGCATATATTCGGAGGGATTTTCCACCTCTGCAAGTCCGCTGCTCTGCATCTCAAACACGCCGATTTCATTTGTGGAGCCAAATCGGTTCTTGACGCTGCGCAGCACACGGTAGACGGCATTGCGCTCTCCCTCGAAATACAGCACCGTATCCACCATATGTTCCAGCACGCGCGGACCGGCCACCACACCTTCCTTTGTCACATGGCCGACAATAAAGATGGAGATGTCCATTCCCTTCGCGATCTGAAGCAGCGCTCCCGTTGTCTCCCGCACCTGCGAAACACTTCCGGGAGCCGCGGATACGTTTTCATTATACATTGTCTGGATGGAATCTATGACGACCATTTCCGGCATATGCCGGGCGATCGTCTCCCGTATGTCTTCCAGGTTCGTCTCGCAAAGAAGCAGCAGGGAGCTTGCGAACTGTCCCATCCTCTCCGCCCGCATCCTGATCTGCTGCAGAGATTCTTCCCCCGAAATATACAGAATCTTCCGTCCGGACGCTGTCAGATTGCGGCAGACCTGAAGGAGAAGCGTGGATTTTCCGATACCCGGATCGCCGCCCACCAGAACGAGGGAACCCCGGACTATGCCTCCGCCAAGCACACGGTCCAGCTCCCTGATCCCTGTGGAAATCCTGGATGCCTCGCCGGGTTCGATCTCCACAAGCCGCACAGGCTTTGCGCGCTCCTTCTTGGGCGCGGCAGCCGCGCCGCCGCCGCGCCGCACAGCGACCGGCTCCTCCACAAACGTGTTCCATTCATGGCAGCCGGGACACTGTCCCATCCACTTTCCCGACTCAAATCCGCAGTTCTGACAGAAATACAAACTTTTTGCTTTTGCCATTTACAGTTTCACTACCTTTACGGGAATACTCCCGGCGGCCCCTGTCTCAACGCTGAGAACCAGCTTCCCGCCCATTTTCGCATTCATTTTTCCGATATTGACATCATTGATGTAAATCTTGTATTCAGCACCTTCCTCAAGTCCGATGATCACCTGCGCATCCTTTGGACCCTCAACCTCAAAAGAAACACCGCTCTCCGTAGCTCTGAAAGAATGAACCGCCGTTCCGGGAACAGATTCATAGACAAACATTCCGTTTCGCTCCAGCTTGGTGATATCCGCATAGGTCTTTACCTTGTAAAGATCTCCCTGATATTCGTAATCGGAACGCTTTGTCTTCGCCCCGAGCTCGTAATCACCAAAGCTCAGAGTTCCATCTGCTTCTGTACGGATAAGTTCTTTGACTGCTGACATTTTTCTTGCCCTCCTGATTTTTTATTATCCTTTGCCAGTTAAATTCTCTTGCCCTGCCTGCAGGGCAGCGCCATGAATAAAAGTCCACAGACTGCTTTCCACATTTTAACATACTTCGATTTATAATACCAGACTTTTCTCCTCCTGAACCGCGCTGAATACGAATTTCCCCTTCTGAACGGTCACCTGCACCGTGTCGCCGGCCCTGACGCGGCCGGACAGAATTTCCTCGGCAAGCATATCCTCCACTTTATTCTGAATCGCGCGCCTCAGCGGCCTGGCCCCGTATTTGTCGTCAAATCCTGCCTCGGCAATCCGGGCCTTTACAGCCGGACTCAGCTTCAGCGTGATATTCATCTGCTCCCTGCACCTGGCCTGAAGCTCCGAAAGCAGCAGTCCGGCGATCTCCCGGATCTGCTCTTTTGTAAGAGAATGAAATACGATGATATCGTCGATCCTGTTCAGAAACTCCGGCTTAAATATTCTGCGGACCTCCTCCATAACGCCCGACTTCATCGTCTCATAATTCTGCTTTTCATCTCTGCCCGCGCCAAACCCCAGATGCTTCGGCGTGATGATCGACTGCGCTCCCGCATTGGAAGTCATGATCAGGATCGTATTCTTAAAGTCCACCTTTTTCCCGTGTCCGTCCGTAATATGTCCCTCGTCAAGCACCTGAAGCAGAATGTTAAATATATCCGGATGCGCCTTCTCA
>CANQEC010000061.1 GCA_947594335.1 uncultured Lachnospiraceae bacterium | reverse complement strand
TTACATCTCTATTATACGCAATAGTACGGATAATATCAATCTTTTTCAGCGGTTATTTCTGTGATTGTCCAGTGACACCATACCCCTTAACCGCGGCCACGTAACAAAATCACGATTTTCTGCCTTAATGTTAAAAAAAGCAGCCCGCCAGGCCACCTTCTCACTGGATTATCATCTATCCAGTCAGACTGCAGCCTGGCAGGCTGCTTGGAATCAGCTTTCTTTATAACATCAGTTCTTTCTTGATCACATCCTCCAGCTTATAGACAATCTCGATTCTCTCCGAATCATACACATACACCGTGTCGATAAACCGCTCCACAATCTCATCGGTCAGCTTCCCAGTGAACAGTTTCGCATCTTCTGCCGTCTTGTCCACTGCAGCTGTCATCTTACTCTGGTCCTCCTCAGCCTTTCTCGCCTTTTGCTGTTCTTCCTCAAGCGAATCCATCTCTTCCTGTATTTTTTTCTTCTTCTCCAGATACTCTTTCCTGGTCATTATCTGCCCGGCATAGAGTTCATACAAGTTCAGCCTGCTGTTTTTGAGCTGTGTGATTCTGCTTTCCAGGGCTGCGGCTGCACATTTTTTGCTCTCCCTGTGGGCTTTCTCCTGAAGGAAAATGATCTGGCCAAAAAGACCTTCCAAAGACCTCAGAACAAGATCCTCAAGCCACTTGACTGAATATTGATCTTTGCAGCAGGCAGAGAATTCCCCCTGCGCCCGGCCATGAATGCAAAGATAAAACTCGTCATAGGTATTCACTCTATAGACCAGCTTTTTATTACAATTTCCGCACCTCACCTTCCCTTTTAAAGAGTATCTGTGCTGCAGGGTGTAATCAGGCATTTTCCGAGAGCGAAGCATCGACTGAACCTTCTCGAAATCCTCCTTGCTCACAATAGGCGCATGATCATTTTCTCTGATAATCCATTTATGCGGTTCCGTCTTACGGGTGCGCCCGCTCCCCACCGTGAGACTCTCCTTTTTTCCTCCAATCATTGCCCCGGTATATTCATAACAGTCCAGCACACAGCGAATCATGGAGCAGTTCCAAAGCCGCTCATGTTCTGTCGTGATCAACTTTCTGGAATAAGCAGTGCCTTTTTCCCTTTCGTATTCCATCCGGGTGGGGACAGACCTTCTGTTCAGAGATGCGGCGATAGCCGGCGTGTCATGTCCTTTCAGGGCCTCTGCAAAGATGAACCTCACCACTTTGGCGGCCTCCGGATCGATCTCCCACGCCTCTCCGCCTGTCCCGGGCTTCTTCCGGTAACCATATGGCACCCGGATTGGTTTATAACTTCCGCTCCTCATCTTTGCTCTCTTCCCGGTCCTGATCTTTTTTGAAAGGTCACGACTGTAAAGAGTGTTAACCAGATTACTTAGTTCCAGATCCAGACTGGGGATGGATGTCTCCCCGCTGTCATATTTGTTGTTCACGGCAATCAGGCGCACACCAAGAAGAGGAAATATCTGCTCCATATAATCGCCTACTGTGATGTAATCCCTGCCAAGCCTTGAGAGATCTTTCACAAGGATGATATCGACCTTTCCCTTCTTCGCTTCCTCGATCATCCGCTGAAACGATGGCCGGTCAAAATTCGTGCCGGTATATCCGTCATCCACAAATTCAGCAACCGTGTCCTTCTCCGGATCATAAAGCCCTTCCTTTTCATCCAGGTAGGAGCGGAGCAGCAGCCGCTGATTCTCGATGCTGTTGCTCTCATCCTTTTTATCCTGTCCCAGATCGCCGTCCGCCATGGACAAGCGTAAATATAGCGCGATATTCATATGTCACTCCCCGTCTTTCAGTTCCCGGCTGACTGATCCAGATACTCTTCTGCCAGAGCGCTGCAAAATACATCTTCGCATTTGAACCGTATTTCAATGGCACCGCCTTCCCCGACATGGATGGATTCTACAAGCTCGTTTACCAGCGTTTGATTAAATTCGTAAAGTCCATCGGCTCCTGTGATCTGCTCTGCTTTCCTTCTGTAGTCTTCGGCCGCCTTCTCCATTTCCATGAGTTTCTGCCTCAGCATCTCCGCCTCGCCTGCTTTCTCCCGGCGCTCCAGGATGGTTTTCTCTTTCAGAAACTGATATTCCTTTGCATCCAGGATCCCTTCCGTATAATCCACATAAAGCCTTTCGAAGCGGCTGTCCATGCTTCTGACCTCAGCCTGCTTGCTGTCGATGGAGATTCTCAATGCCTTCACTGTTTTTCCCCCGTCAGCCGCCTGCTGCTTTCTGATCATCTTTCCGGCATCGGCAGCGATAAGAACAAGTTCCCGGACGCGGTCCATTACCGTAATTTTCAGATAATCCTGAGACACATCAAGGTTTTTGGCACTGCCTTCGCGGAACTGCTCGTTACGGCCTTTGCATTTCTTATTTGTGCACACGTATCGGGTGGCGCAGGTTCCCGGACGCCGATGCCCCTGAAACTGCCGGTCATAGCACATCAGCTCCCCGCAGACAGCGCAGTACACCATATGCCAAAAGCAGTCAGGCATCTCCTGATCCAGCCGCGCTTTCCCGTCCGTGCAGGTTCGGCGGGCTTCCTGGTTTTCCCGAAACCGGGTCTCTATTGCCTGGTATTCTTCTTCTGTAATGTAAGGCTCATGCCGGTCAGGGAAAAGAAGCCACTCCTCTCTTGGCGTCCTGTGCAGCGGCTCCCCCCGGTAGGCAGACACGCGGCTCTTGCCCATTACAACATAACCGGCGTAGGCGGGATTGTGAAGGATCCTGTTTATGCGGTTTGTATTCCATTCGGCTCCTTCCCCCGCCTGCTTCCCCCCGGTAAACTCATAAGGCAGCGGTACATTCATCAAACGGAATCTTGCGGCAATTTCCCGGCATGTCACCCCGGCCAGAATCCATGCAAACAGCATTCGTACATATGGCTCCGCATCCTTATCGATGACCAGGTTCCCATCCTCGACTTTGTATCCAAATGGTGCGCACCCGGTACTCATTCTTCCCGTTTTCCTGCACATCTCCTTGAATATCCCCTGTTTTTTTGAGAAGTCCTTCGCGTACATGGCATTGACCATGTTTTTGATGGGCACCGAAAGGCTTTCCATATCACTTTTTCTGACGCTGTCAAAGTTATCATTGATTGCGATAAAGCGGACATTCAGCAGTGGGAATACCTTCTCAAGGTAGTATCCCGTCTCCAGATAATCCCTGCCAAAGCGTGAGAGGTCTTTCACCACGATGCACTGTATTTTTCCAGACTTCACGCCATCCATCATCTGAGCGAAACCAGGACGGTCAAACATCATTCCTGAGACACCATTATCCACATATGTTTCTGTGAGAACGAGATCCTTATGCGAAACAATATAATCCTCCACAAGCTGGATCTGTGTCGCGATGCTGGTATCTGTACAGTATCCATTATTCTCGGAAGACAGCCGCACATAAGCCGCTGCTCTGAGCTTTGGGGCGTCATATTCCTGCAGCTCATCCAGCTTTGCCGGCGCCGTCTTCCCCTGTGTTTCTCTATTCTTCCTGCTCTTCCTTGCCATCACTGCCGTCTTCCCCGTATTCAAACGTATAGGGCGTTTCCGCTGTTTCTTCTCCTAACGTCTTTTGGATCTCTTTCAATAATTTTTCCCGCCATACCTGCTCTTTCGGAATGAAGGTTACCTTCCTGAAATCCTCAACCAGCACATCCGACACATATTTCTTCATGGTTCTGTTTTCCGGCATGCCTTTTCCTGCATTCCAGGAAAGATACAGCTTCAGCCACGAGTTCTTTACACTGCAGACAATTTCCATTTCTTCCGCCTGTCTCATATAGCTGGCTATCGCGGCCTCCGTCTCACGGAATACAGTCAGGGCTTCCTTCTTTGCAAGCGTGTACTCTTCCTCCGTTCCTTTCCCGGCTTTCGCTTCCAGATAGACGGTCATCTTTTTTGCTTCCGCCTCCGAAAGTCTCAAAGCTTCTCCGCGCATCCCTTCTCTGATCGGAGCAAGGGCGGCACCCAGCAGAATCTCCCTGTGCTTTTCCAGGATATCTGCCATACGGGCTGCCATTTGCTGCTCCCTCTCTACCGCGTCCAGAATTTTCCTTTCCACAAACTCTGAACAGATTCCATGCCCTGAACGATAGCCAGGATTATACCGCTTTTCGGAAAATGCGTATTTGTAGCCATCCTTGCGTTTCAGGCTCCTCAGGGAGTATCCTGTGGCGGCATCGTGAACAAGTCCCGCGAGTATTCCCCTTTGGCCTCCTTTTCCGATACTCTTTTTGGGGAACTGCTTTTGTACCTTCTCAAAAATATCCTTTTCCACAATCTCCCCGGCATATCTTTCCGTGCGCAGAATTCTTGCCACCCCGGAAGTATTCCATCTGCCGCCGGCATTCTTACTGCCTTTTTCCGCTGCCGGAGCAGCAACCCCCTCTTCTGATAAAAGAAACGCAATCTCTGCGGTGTTCTTCCCACTGAGTCGCAGCGAGAATATCCTCCGGATGACTTCCGCCTGCTTCTTGTCTGCACAGACTTGACCATCCTCCAGTCGATAACCATAAGGGAATCGGTTTTTTTGAACTCCCTTCCCTGCAATCCTGCCTTTCCCTATCTCACTCATCCTGCGTCTGACCGCTTTTCTGAAATACTGTTTCAGTTCATCCGCTGTCTTCCCCGCGCTGTCAAACCCGTCCAATGCGCACCGGAATTCAATCCCTGCCGGGTGGAACGTGTATGCAAGGACTTCTCTTGCGGTAAACAGATCCTTTCCCGCTGTATAGACAGAATCCAGAATCACCAGGTCAAATTTCCTGGAGACGCCGTCCCGAAGCAGTTCATCGAAATCACCATAATGCCGTATGATCTCAATCCCGTGTTCTTTTGCGAAACGCCCGATCCGTTTCTCCTGCTCCACGATGCTGACTTTCTCATCGGTCAGGTGTGATATTCCGCCTGCGAAACTGACTGCTGTCATACCATCGCTTCTCCCTCTTTATCGACCCCGGCCAGTTCCAATATGGCTTTTATCTCATCCCCATACCGGAATATCACATGGATCTCATTTTTTGAGTAAATCACGATTTTCTCCACCAGTGCGGTTAAAATCTGCCTGTCCAGCTGCTGGATCCTCCCATATTTCCGGAATTCCTCCATCCAGGGGCAGGGAACTGCACCCTCCCTGAAGAATCTGTCTCGCTTTTTCACAAGTCCTTCCCGCTCCTCTTTTGCCATTTCGATCTTGTCGGAAAAGCGTTTACTGAGCGACACATATTCCTCCTGGCTGATGATCCCTTCCCGGAAATCCACATACGTCTGGGTTTTGAGGTTCCGATATCTCTCTGCCTCCTGCTCCAATTCCACGATCTGCCGCTCTAACGCATCTGCCCGTATCTGCATCATTGATGCGCTGTCCATTCTTCCTATCAGCCGCTCCGCCTCAATCAGCATTTCAGACTGTCTTTGGATGGCTTCCAGCACAAGCTTCTCCAGCTTCTTTACATTGATAAGATGGGAGGAACACGTACCGGTATTCCTGTGCGTGCCGCAGGTCAGATAATAGGTGTGCCTGTGCGGAGGTCCGCTTGTCCTCCTGCACATGCTCCCGCCGCAGCCGCCGCACTCGACGATCCCGGAAAACAGATAGACCGTGTCTTTACCAGGTGCTGTCCTGGTATCCATGGACAGGAGTCTCTGCACATCTTCGAACATTTCTCTCGAGATCACCGCCTCATGCGTTCCTTCCACCCGAAACCATTCCTCGGGCGGCATATCCCAGAACCTGTCGACCTTGTAGTTTATCTTCTTTCGCTTCCCCTGCACCATTGTTCCTGTATAAACCTCATTCTGCAGCACTCTGGTGACTGTTCCAGCGCACCATCTGGGGGAATCAGAGGCCGCGAACCCGTAGCATTGTATCCCCTGCTTTCTCTTATATTCCGCAGGACAAAGGACACCGGATTCGTTCAGTGTGTCCGCGATGTGTTTCTGGTTCTTTCCCTCCAGCTTCATCTGGAAAATCTGTTTTACGATGCCCGCCGCGTATTCGTCTATCAGGAGCCGGTTGTTGTCTGCCGGATCTTTCCTGTAACCGTATGGGGCAAAGCTGCCGATGAACTGCCCGTTTTTCCTTTTTACATCCAGCTGGCTTCTTACCTTCATGGAGATGTCACGGCAGTAAGCGTCATTGATCAGATTCTTAAAGGGAACAATGATCTGCGAGGACTCATCCTGCGTATCGGCGCTGTCATAGCTGTCGTTGACGGCAATGAAGCGCACGCCAAGGAACGGGAATATCTTCTCGATGTACTTTCCCGTCTCGATATAGTTCCTGCCCAGGCGGGACAGGTCCTTGACCACCACGCAGCTGATCTTTTTGTTCTGGATGTCCTTGATCATCTGCTGGAAACCTGGTCTGTCATAGCTGGCCCCGCTGTACCCGTCGTCCACATACTCTGCGGCCAGCGTGATGCCGGGCTTATTTCGGATATACTCCTCGATCAGCGACCTCTGGCTGCCGATGCTGTCGCTCTCGGTCTTATCCCCATCCTCCTGGGAAAGCCGCAGATATGCCGCAGCCCTGTATTCTGCCATATGCAGCTCCTTTCCGCGGGTGCGTTTCCCGCTCATTTTATATGTTCCCCTCCTTCTTTGCGTCCAGACTGTCCGGACACCCGCCAGGAGGGGAAACCGGTATTTAACAGGCAGAACAAAAGCCCCGCCGTTCTGACCTTTTGCGTTACCGGACTTAAGTCTCCATCGCGTCAGCGAGGCAGTCTTCCAGAGTCTTTTTTCCCGCGAAACTGATCTTCACCACGGTATTCCCGCAGCGGTAACAGTAAGGATTCCTGATCTGCCGCACATAGTCCAGGACACGCTCCTTTACGGGTAGAGCCGGATCGATGTGTACGTCACGGATATCCACCAGGGAATCGCTGTCCACCTCCCGCACATCCACGTTTGACATCTCTTCCAGTTCCTCCGGCGTCGGGAGGACTCCGGGTATTTTGCTGTCTATCTTTTTCATTCTGTTCATTCTCCCTCCAAAAGAAAAAATGCCGGAACTTTTGCTCCGGCATTCATCCACACATATCCGTATTTTGCATTCCAAATACCATTATACTCTTGACAGATATTCTCCTGTCCTCGTATCGATCTTCAGCACGTCACCCTGCTCCACAAACAGCGGCACATATACAACAGCGCCTGTCTCTACCGTAGCGGGCTTCGTTGCTCCTGTCGCCGTATCACCTTTGAATCCCGGTTCTGTATCTGTCACTTCAAGTTCCACAAAAAGAGGCGGTTCGATTGCGAACACATTTCCATTGTGGGAGCAGATCTTTACCATCTCATTTTCTTTCACGAACTTCAGGGAATCCCCGATCGCGTCCTGATTCAATGCAATCTGATCATAAGTTTCCGTATTCATAAAATGATAGAGATCGCCGTCTGAATAGAGATACTGCATCTCTGTACGGTCGATACGGGCTGTCGGGAATTTTTCCGTAGGACGGAAGGACTTCTCAACCACGCCGCCGCTGATGATGTTTTTTAACTTTGTTCTGACAAATGCAGCACCTTTTCCCGGTTTTACATGCTGAAATTCGATAATCTGGTAGATGTTGTTGTCCATTTCCAGTGTAATACCGTTCCTAAAATCGCCTGCTGAAATCATGTTGGTATTCCTCCTTAAATTATCCGAATCAGGATTTAATTTCTCGAAACATATCAATCTTTGTTATTTTACCGTATCCGCAGGGATTTTTCAACTGTTTTTTACAGGATTGGAAAATTATAAATTGACATGGCGGTAATTTTAAACATACAATAAAAACAGACAGCGGCAGACCCCTGATCCGCCTCAAAAAAGCATACCCACAGGGATCAGCAATGCATGCCGCTGCGGGGCGGGGAACAGCTTCGCTGTTTCACAGGGTATACAGAAAGGAACTCACTCTTATGCTGATACAAAACGGAACCGTCCTGCTACCGGACGATCTTACAGAACTTGCAGCTGATCTGCGGATAGAAAACGGCGTCATCCAGGAAATCGGGGTGCTGCGCGCGCGCGCCGGCGAGGAAGTGATCAACGCCGCGGGATGCTGCGTCGCGCCCGGACTGATCGACGTCCATGTACATTTTCGGGATCCCGGGCTGACCTACAAAGAGGATCTGCACACGGGAGCCGAAGCTGCCGCCGCGGGCGGCTTTACGACAGTCGTGTGTATGGCGAACACCAAACCTGTCGTCGATACCCCGGAAATTCTCCGTGATATCCTTGCAAGGGCCTCCCATGAAAAAATACGCATCCTCCAGGCCGCGGCCATCACACGGAACCTCGAGGGAAAAGAACTGACTGATTTTAAAGCGCTCACGGATGCCGGCGCCTGCGGATTTACGGACGACGGGATTCCGCTGATGGACGAGCAGCTCGCCGCCCGCGCCATGGAAAAAGCTAAAGAACTGGAGCTTCCTCTCTCCTTCCATGAGGAGCACCCGGGATTCATCAGCCAGAGCGGCGCGAACGCCACCGCCCCGAACGTGGCGGAGGATCTTCTCGTGGCCCGCGACTGCATGCTGGCGCTTCACACCGGCGCGACAGTCAGCATCCAGCATATCAGCTCCCGCAATTCTGTCGCCCTGGTCCGCACGGCCAAAGCGCTCGGCGCGCACATCTGGGCCGAGGCCACCCCGCACCATTTCACCCTGACGGAAGAGGCACTGAAGGAGCACGGCACGCTCGCCAAAATGAATCCGCCGCTGCGAACCGAAGCGGACCGGCAGGCCGTCATCGAGGGCCTTATGGACGGAACGATCGACCTGATCGTGACCGACCACGCGCCGCACAGCGCAGAAGAAAAAGCGCGTCCCTTTGAAAAAGCCCCGAGCGGCATCATCGGCCTCGAAACCTCCCTCGCGCTTGGCATTACCAGCCTGATCCGTCCTGGTCATCTGACGCTGCCGCAGCTTATTCAGAAAATGTCGCTGAATCCGGCCAGACTGTACCATCTGCCGTACGGGAAGATCAAAACGGGCGCGCCGGCCGACCTTGTGATCTTTAATCCGGACGAGCCGTTCTGTCCGAAGACTTACCATTCAAAAGCAGCCAATACCCCGTTCACGGGAATGAACCTTTACGGAACCGTAAAATATACGATCTGCCGGGGAAAGATCGCGTTCGCGTCCGTCTGAACGGCCATCTGCCCGATCTCAAAGCGCGCCTGCCGGTTCTGTCAGGGACGGCAGGTACCTAATCCATTTCTCAAGCGAGTGGGAGGCGGCTTTTCCTCCTGCTCGCTGCGCGGCCCAGATGCTGCGCCAGCAGCAATTCTCCTCACACGGGCCTGCGCATAGACAGAGGCTGCCGGAAAATATCGGCCGAAAGCTTTACCGCACCGGTATTTTCCGACAGCCCCTTTGCTATCAGCGGTCTGCCGCCGTCTTTCTTTTCTTATAAAAATACAGCACGATCCGCTCCAGATACCTTTTAAGCACGATCTGAATCTCCTCCTTCGGATGGATCGGCTTTACCAGGATCGAATAGATCCCCGCCCGGTTCGCCCCGTACACATCCGTGAAAAGCTGATCCCCGACAAACAGCGTGTTCGAGACATCCGTCCCCATCTGCTCCATCGCCCGGATATAGCTCTTCCTGGAAGGTTTATGCGCGTTCTCAATAAAATGTACCTGAATGTCCCGGTTGAACATCTCCACACGCGGCCTTTGGTTGTTTGAGATCAGGCAGCATGCGAATCCGATTTTTTTCAGCCGCGCAAACAGCGCTCGCGCCCGGTCGTCCGCCGGAGCTCCGTGCGGCACCAGCGTATTGTCAATATCAAAAATGATCCCTCTGTACCCTTTTTGGTAGAGATCCTCAAAATCTATCACGTATGTCGAATCCACGTATTCCTTCGGATAAAATTTCCGAAACATTTGTCTGTCCCCCTTACTTACTGAAAATCAAACAGCGACAGCTGATTGGTTTCCGGCAGTCCCTCCAGAATTCCAAGATCCGTCATCAGATCAATAATTGTCTTGCTGACTTTCGTCCTGTTTCTGAAATCATCTTTCGACAGGAACGGGCCGTCCTTCACCGCGTCCACGATCGCCACTGCCGCCTTGTCGCCCAGCCCTTCGATTGTGGAGAGCGCCGGGAGCAGTTTCCCGTCCACGATCTGGAATCTTGTGGCTTCCGATTTGTAAATATCGAGCGGCAGAAATTCAAATCCGCGCGCGTACATCTCCCGGACAACCTTCATATCCTTGTATGTGTCCTGCTCTTTTTTTGTGAGGGTATCCTGGCGCTTCTCATAGTCACTCATATGATACAGGAGCCTGTCGCGGCCCAGACACATCAGCTCATAGTCGAACGCCGACGCGCGGATACTGAAATACGCCGCGTAATAGGCCAGCGGGTAAAAAATCTTGCAGTAGGCAATCCGGTAGGCCATCATGACATAGGCGGCGGCGTGAGCCTTCGGAAACATGTATTTAATCTTCTTGCAGGACCAGATATACCAGTCCGGGACTCCGTGGGCTGTCATCTCGGTTTCCCATTCCGGCTTCAGGCCCTTGCCCTTGCGCACGCTCTCCATGATCGTAAAGGAAAGCTCGCTGTCCAGCCCCTTTCCGATCAGATAGAGCATGATGTCGTCGCGCGTGCAGATTGCGGTCGAGATGGTCGCCTTCCCTTCCTCGATCAGCGTCTGCGCATTTCCCAGCCACACGTCCGTGCCGTGCGAAAGCCCCGCGATCCGCACCAGATCAGAGAAATATTTCGGTTTCGTATCGATCAGCATCTGAATCGCGAACTCCGTCCCAAACTCCGGAATGCCGAGCGCCCCCAGTTTGCAGCCTCCGATATCCTCCGGGGTGATCCCGAGCGCCTCCGTACCTGCAAACAGCGACATGACGGACGGATCGTCGAGCGGAATTTTTTTCGCGTCGATCCCGGTCAGATCCTCAAGCATGCGGATCATCGTCGGATCATCGTGTCCGAGAATGTCGAGCTTGAGCAGGTTGTGGTCGATCGAGTGGTAATCAAAATGCGTCGTCACGATATCCGTCTCCGCGTCGTTCGCCGGATGCTGCACCGGCGTGAACGAGTAGATCTCCTCCCCGATCGGCCGGACGATGATTCCTCCCGGATGCTGTCCGGTCGTCCGCCGCACGCCCACACAGCCCTGCACAATCCGGTTAATCTCGTTGTTCCTCTTGTGAATGCCGTGCTCCTCAAAATAAGTCCGCACATAGCCGAACGCTGTCTTGTCCGCAAGCGTACCGATCGTTCCCGCGCGGAACGTCTGTCCCGCGCCGAAGATCACTTCCGTATATTTATGCGCCTTGCTCTGGTACTCGCCGGAAAAATTCAAATCAATATCCGGCTCCTTG